>NZ_JBJZOJ010000079.1:0-32002 GCF_047200655.1 Streptomyces sp. MS06 | reverse complement strand
TTCGGAGCCGCCCGGAGACGGGACCGGAACCGCCCGGAGCAGCCGGGCGGCCGGGCCGTTCCGGCCCGGAGACCGGACCGGAACGGCCCGGCGGCCGGTACGGGCCAGGCCGAACGCCCGACCGAACACGAGATCAAAGGCCAGGTCAAGGGCCGCTCCGGGGCTGGTCAAGGGCCAACCGGGCCGACCGGCCAACCGTTCCCCGCACACATGTGCAACCCTGTTGCGCGCAACAACACGCAGCGGAAGGGGAGTCCGGGTGGCCGCGCCCATACAGCTCACACGGATGCACCGCATACTCATCGGTGTCGTCGTCGCCGGTGCCGTGATCATCGCGGGGATCGGTTTCGCCGGCTCGTACGCAGCCGTCCGCGAACTCGCCATCAAGAAGGGCTTCGGGAACTTCAGCTACGTGTTCCCGGTCGGCATCGACGCGGGCATCTGCGTCCTGCTCGCCCTCGACCTGCTGCTGACCTGGATCCGCATCCCCTTCCCGCTGCTGCGGCAGACGGCGTGGGTGCTGACCGCGGCGACGATCGCGTTCAACGGCGCGGCCGCCTGGCCGGACCCGCTGGGCGTGGGCATGCACGCGGTCATCCCGGTGCTGTTCGTGGTCGCGGTCGAGGCCGCCCGCCACGCCATCGGCCGGATCGCCGACATCACCGCCGACAAGCACATGGAGGGCGTCCGGCTGACCCGCTGGCTGCTCTCCCCCATCCCCACCTTCCTGCTCTGGCGCCGGATGAAGCTGTGGGAGCTGCGCTCCTACGAGCAGGTCATCAGGCTGGAGCAGGAGCGGCTGGTGTACCAGGCCCGCCTGCGTTCCCGCTTCGGCCGGGCCTGGCGCCGGAAGGCGCCGGTGGAGTCCATGATGCCGCTGCGGCTGGCGCGGTACGGGGTTCCGCTGGCGGAGACCGCACCGGCGGGCCTCGCGGCGGCCGGCGTCGAGCAGTCCCTGCTGCCCACGGCCGGGGCCCTCGACACCGTCGGCAGCCGTCCCCACGCCGAGCCCTCCTCCGCACCGCAGGCGGCACCGCCCGGCGAGCAGCGCCGGGAACTGGCCGGCGCTCCCGGTGGCCCCGGAGGCTCCCCTGCTCCGACCGGTCCGACCGGTCCGACCGGTCCGACCGGTCCGACCGGCGGCCCGTACGACCCCGCCGCCCAGGTGGGCCCCGCCGGCCCCCACGGTCCCGTACCGCATCAGCCCGGGGGCCCCGGCGGCCCGGGCGACGAGCAGAGCCCGTGGTTCAACACGCCCCGCCAGGTCGAGTACCACGGCGGCTACGACCCCGCCCTCGACCCGGCCCTCAACCCCGCCGGCGCCCCCGCCGACGCCTCGTACCTGCCCGAGGAGCAGTACGAGCAGTGGTACGAGGAGCAGTACCCGCAGGATCCCGAGCAGGCGGACGTCTCCCCGGAGCAGACCGGCAGCTTCCCGATACCGGTGGCCCCCGGCCGCACCCGCGAACTCGGCGACGGCGGCGGCGCCCCCGTGCCGGAGCCGACGGAGGAGGACTACTACCAGGTCTTCCGCCAGTCGATCAACGGCAGCTATCCGACCCCGCGCGAACTCATCGACAACGTGCAGGCGGAGTTCGGCAGGGACCTGCCGCCCGACGAGGCCAAGCGCATGGTCAACCGATTCCAGAACCGGCACACCGCCGAGATGGAGGAGGACCACATCGCCTGAGCCCGCGACCCCGCCGGGGGAACGCGCGGCCGCACCACGACTCCCCCGCGTCCGCGCCCCCTCCACGGCGCGCGGACGGCGTCCACGGCAGACGACGGACGGCGTCCAGGGCAGACGACGGACGGCATCCGCGGCGCACGCGGACGGCGAACCCACTCGAGGGCGCCCGGGGAACTCGTCGGAGTTCCCCGGGCGCCCTCGTCGCGGAACGCCGTGCGGTGACCTACCCGCTCACCCGCCGAGCAGCCTCCGTACCCGCTCCTGCCCGACCGCCAGCAGCAGCGTGGGCAGGCGCGGGCCGGTGTCCCGGCCCACCAGCAGGTGGTAGAGCAGCGCGAAGAAGGACCGCTGGGCGGTCTTGATCTCCGGCGGCAGCTCCTTCGGCGTGGCATCGGCGGGGAACCCGGCCTGCACCTTGGGCACCCCGTAGACGTGGTGGGTCAGGCCGTCCAGCGACCAGTGCTCGGCGAGACCGTCGAGCAGCAGCCGCACCGACTTCCGGGAGGCCTCGTCGAGCGACTTCAGCAGCTCGGCGTCCGGCTCCTCGCGGACGATGGTCCGCTGGTCTGCGGGCACGTGCGTGTTGATCCACGCCTCGGCCCGGTCGTACCGGGGGCGCGCCTCGTCGAGCGAGCCGAGCGGGTTCGCCGGGTCCAGCTCGCTGAGGATGCGCAGCGCCTGGTCCTCGTGGCCCGCGGTGATGTCGGCGACCGAGGCCAGCGTCCGGTACGGCAGCGGGCGCGGCGTGCGCGGCAGGTCGCCCGCGGCCGTGCCCACGGCACGCGCGTGCGCCGCGACGTCGGCCGGCAGTGCGGAGCCGTCCGCGACCTTGGCGTCGAGCCGGTCCCACTCGTCGTACAGCCGCTGGATCTCCTGATCGAACGCGATCTTGAACGACTGGTTGGGGCGGCGCCGGGCGTACAGCCACCGCAGGAGCTGCGGCTCCATGATCTTCAGCGCGTCGCCGGGTGTCGGCACACCGCCCCGCGAGGACGACATCTTCGCCATGCCGCTGATGCCGACGAAGGCGTACATCGGGCCGATGGGCTGCTCACCGCCGAAGATCCCGACGATCTGCCCGCCGACCTGGAAGCTGGAGCCCGGGGAGGAGTGGTCGACGCCGCTCGGCTCGAACACGACCCCCTCGTAGGCCCACCGCATCGGCCAGTCGACCTTCCACACCAGCTTGCCGCGGTTGAACTCGTTCAGCCGGACGGTCTCGGAGAAGCCGCACGCGGTGCAGGTGTACGTCAGCTCGGTGGTGTCGTCGTCGTACCCGGTGACGGCGGTCAGGTCCTTCTCGCAGTTCCCGCAGTACGGCTTGTACGGGAAGTACCCCGAGGAGCCGGAGGAGCCGTCGTCCTCGCTCGCCGCCCCGGACCCCTCGGCGGCCTCCAGCTCGGCCTCGTCGACCGGCTTCTGCGACTTCTTCCCGGCGGCCTTCGGCCTGGTGCGGTACTGGGCGAGCACCGCGTCGATGTCCTGCCGGTGCCGCATCGCGTGCAGGACCTGCTCGCGGTAGGCGCCGGAGGTGTACTGCGCGGTCTGGCTGATCCCGTCGAACTCCACGCCCATCTCGGCCAGCGAGGCGGTCATCGCGGCCTTGAAGTGCTCGGCCCAGTTCGGGTGGGCGGAGCCCTTCGGCGCGGGCACCGAGGTCAGCGGCTTGCCGATGTGCTCGGCCCAGGACTCGTCCACACCGGAGATGCCGGCCGGCACCTTGCGGTACCGGTCGTAGTCGTCCCAGGAGATCAGGTGGCGCACCTCACGCCCCCGGCGCCGGATCTCGTCCGCGACCAGGTGCGGGGTCATGACCTCGCGCAGGTTGCCCAGGTGGATGGGCCCCGACGGGGACAGCCCGGACGCGACGACGACCGGTTTGCCCGGGGCCCGACGCTCCGACTCCTCGATGACCTCATCCGCGAAACGGGAGACCCAGTCGGTGGTCTCGGTGCTCTGAGCCACGATCGGCACGTCCTTCTTTCTGAACGGGTGACACCCCATTGTCACAGACCGCCCCGCGACCCGGAAAACCGCTTTACCCCCCGTGGGATACTGGCCGGGACCATCCATCCCCACGAGGAGAACGGCACCCACACCTATGGCCCCGGTCACGTCCCTCACCGCCTCCGTCCACCAGCGCCTCGCGACCGCCCTCTCGGCAGCCCTGCCGGAGGCCGCCGACGCGGACCCGCTGCTGCGACGCAGTGACCGGGCGGACTACCAGGCCAACGGCATCCTCGCGCTGGCCAAGAAGGCCAAGGCCAACCCGCGGGAGCTGGCCGGGCAGGTCGTCGAGCGGGTCGACTCGGGCGAACTGATCAAGGACGTCGAGGTCTCCGGCCCGGGCTTCCTCAACATCACCGTCACCGACCGGGCGATCATCGCGAACCTCGCCGCCCGGACCGACGACACCGACGGCCGCCTCGGCGTCCCGCACGCCGCGAACCCGGGCACCACGGTCGTGGACTACGCCCAGCCCAACGTGGCCAAGGAGATGCACGTCGGCCACCTGCGGTCCGCGGTGATCGGCGACTCGGTCGTCCAACTGCTGGAGTTCACCGGCGAGAACGTGGTCCGCCGGCACCACATCGGCGACTGGGGCACCCAGTTCGGCATGCTCATCCAGTACCTGGACGAGCACCCGCACGAGCTGGACCACAAGTCCGAGCAGGTCACCGGCGAGGAGGCGATGTCGAACCTGGACCGCCTCTACAAGGCCGCGCGCAGGCTGTTCGACTCCGACGAGGAGTTCAAGGGACGGGCCCGGCGCAGGGTGGTCGACCTGCAGGCCGGCGAGCCGCACACGCTCGCCGCGTGGCAGAAGTTCGTCGACGAGTCGAAGATCTACTTCTTCTCCGTCTTCGACAAGCTGGACATGGAGATCAGCGACCCGGACATCGTCGGCGAGTCCGGCTACAACGACATGCTCGCCGAGACCTGCCGCCTGCTGGAGGAGTCCGGCGTCGCGGTCCGCTCCGAGGGCGCCCTGTGCGTCTTCTTCGACGACGTCAAGGGCCCGGACGGCAAGCCGGTCCCGCTGATCGTGCAGAAGTCCGACGGCGGCTACGGCTACGCGGCCACCGACCTGTCCGCGATCCGCGACCGCGTCTTCGCCCTCAAGGCGAACAGCCTGATCTACGTCGTGGACGCCCGCCAGGCGCTGCACTTCAAGATGGTCTTCGAGACCGCCCGCCGGGCCGGCTGGCTGGGCGACGACGTGCACGCCCACCAGCTCGCCTTCGGCACGGTGCTCGGCAAGGACGGCAAGCCGTTCAAGACCCGTGAGGGCGAGACGATCAGGCTGGTCGACCTGCTGGACGAGGCGATCGACCGGGCGACCGCGGTGGTCCGCGAGAAGGACACCCAGCACCGGCTGTCCGACGAGGAGATCGCCGAGCGCGGCACCCAGGTCGGCATCGGCGCGGTGAAGTACGCGGACCTGTCGACCTCGGCGAACCGGGACTACAAGTTCGACCTGGACCAGATGGTCTCCCTCAACGGCGACACCTCCGTCTACCTCCAGTACGCCTACGCCCGCATCCAGTCCATCCTCCGCAAGTCCGGCGAGGCCCGCCCGGCCGCCCACCCGGAGCTGGACCTGCACGAGGCGGAACGCGCCCTCGGCCTGCACGCCGACGCCTTCGCGGAGGCGGTCGCCGAGGCGGCCGGCGAGTACGCCCCGCACAAGCTGGCCGCGTACCTCTACCAGCTCGCCTCCCTCTACACCACCTTCTACGACAAGTGCCCGGTCCTGAAGGCGGAGACGCCCGAGCAGGTCGAGAACCGCCTCTTCCTGTGCGACGCCACCGCCCGCACCCTGCACCAGGGCATGGCCCTGCTCGGCATCAGGACCCCCGAGCGACTCTGACCCCGCCGGCCCGAACCCGACAGGGCTCGACCCCGGCAAGGGCTCCCTCACGTACGTCGGCCCCCGCCCCCGGAGCACCACCGGGGACGGGGGCCGACGGCGTCAGCGGTACCGCACCAGGTGCAGCCGGTGCACCCCGGCCGGGTCCGGCGAGGCGGGAGCGCCCGTGGCACCGTCGACCAGCACCGCGCCCTGCTCCGTACGCAGCGCGTACAGCAACTGCCCGACGGCCTCGCGTCCGCGCCCGTCCGTGCGGCGCGCCCAGAGCAGCGCCCGGGCACCGACCGGCAGTGCCGCGGCGGCGTCCAGCGCGGAGCGCCAGTCCCGGTGCTCGGACACGGACAGCGCGGAGCCGAGTTCCGCCAGCGCCGGACCGAACCAGGCGGCACGGCCGGGAGGCGGCGGGGCGGGCAGCTCAGCCGACCCGGGAGCACCGCCCGCGTCCCAGCGGGACAGCCAGCCCCAGGGGTCGCCGTTCGGCAGGCCGAACGGCGCGGTCCCGTCCTTGGGCACCACGAGCGTCGCGTCGAGCATGGCGTCCTGCCACTGCCCCCCGCCGAGGTAGCGCCGGGTGTTGCAGGAGAAGACCCAGCCCCGCCGGGTCTCGTCCCGGGCGGTCGGCGCCGCGAGATCCACCTCGCCGCGGTAGGCGTCGGCCAGCCACAGCCGCGCCTTCTCGACGGCGGACGCGAAGTCGGGCGCCTCGCTCTCCCACGGCTGCCGCGGCGGGGCGGAGGCGCCCGGCGCCGCCCGCAGCAGGACCAGCTCGCGCACCATGGAGGTGTCGAGCCTGGCCAGCGAGGACGTCAGCCCGTCGAGGAGGACGACCTGGCCCTTGTTGTTGTGTGCGTAGAGCAGGTTGCCGGTCGCCTCCTCCCCGCCGATCTCGCGGCGCACCCACACCACACCCCGGGTGTCCGGCCCCGGCTCGCCGACCGCCTTGACGACGTCGTCCCAGTCCCCGACGCCGACCCGCTCGAACCCGGGGAAGTAGCGGCGACCCAGCCTGGCCCACCAGCCCGGCGCCTCGTCGGACGGGCGCCAGGGAAGCGGCATCGACGGGGACCCGCCGATCGCCGAGTGCAGGGCGATCAGGCAGCCCCGGGCGTTGATCCTCCGCGCCTGCCCCGAGGCCCGCTGCTCCGCCTCCTGCCCGGAGGCCGGCTCCAGGTCCGCGAGGGGCGCGCCGGGCGCCGGATGGAAGGGGGAGCTGCCGTCCTTGGGCACCACGACGGAGGCCGCCAGCATCGGCGTGTGCGGATACCCGGGCTGCGGCACGGTCCGGCAGGCCATCAGCCAGGCCCCGGCCGTCTCGTACACCGGGCGGGGCGCGGACAGCTCGACCAGCCCCCGGTAGGTGGCGTGCAGCCAGGCGGCCGCGGCTCGGTCGGGAGTCGTCACGGCCACTCCTTGGGGGGCCAGCCGCCCGTAGCGCGTCGGTTCATGTAGTCGCCCACCGGGAGAGCCGTCGGCGGAAAGTGAACGGCCTCCCCCTCATGAGGGACGACGACCACCGAGGTGAACGGCGCCTTCGCCGGGTCCCCGGTCTCGATGTGCTCCTTGAAGTCGAAACGCACGGTCCACCCGTAGGGGAACTCCTCGGCCAGGTCCGGCAGCATGACGACGGAATCGGCGCACTCCGGGTAGGCACGCCCCGTCAGGAAATGCGCGGCGGCCGCCACCGCGTCGTCTCTGGTCATCATTTGAGCACCCCATCGCGGTACGGAATATGGCCGACTGATGTGACGTCTTTCTCCAGACGTCCCAGGGTTCCGGTCTGACCGTCGAGGAAGACGACCCCGTGGTCTGTATTGACAGCGTTGAACACGTGCGCTGATCCATCGGATCGGCTGATGTAGACGACGCTCCTCGAACCCTCTCCTCGGGCCTCAAGATCCCGGATGATGTCATCGTAGCCACCGACCATGTCGTAGTGGCCTTTGGGGCGATCCTTGAGGCCGAGCCGCTCCGGGGGCACGTGGTCGGGTTTGTCCTTGGGTGCCGCACTGACCTCGACGCCGTCCAGTCGCTGGTTCACGGCATCCACATTGTGGCTGCAGTTCTGGGTGTACCCGTGCGCCCCCGTGTTGTTGACGTCCTTCAGCCACGGATACTGGTCGTCCAGGAACTTCTGGGCCGTTGCCGGATCCACCGAGTCGAAGTGGATGGCCTTCTCCGACACGTGTTCGGTGCTCTTCGCCAGGCCGCTCCAGTCCTCCGCCGCGGCGCCGGCAGCCTCGTGCCCGCCGTACGACACGCCTTTCGACGCCACTGTGGCCGCCGTGGCCTCGGCGCCCTCCTCGGCCGCCATCCGGAGGCCGCCCTCGGCGAGCCCGACCCCGTCGGTGCCGACGACCTGGGGGACGAGGCGGCCGAGGAACTCGGAGGGGTCCTTCCGGAATCCGTCCACGACGGACTTCAGGGTGCGCTGCGGCTGTGCAGCGGTGGAGACGAGCCCGGACAACGTGGTCGACACGCCCTGGAGGTATTCGGCCGGGTGGGTCAGGTTGTAGGGGTCCACGGGGTTGAGCGTGCGTACGAAGTTGAGCAGGCCGGCGGTGCCCTTGATGAGGCCGCCCCCGAAGTGGGTGAGTTCGGTGTTGACCGCCGCGGCCCCGTCGGTGAGGTCGCTGCGCAGACGGTCCAGCGGCGGCGGTTCCGCCGGGGCGTGGGCCAGCGCCGCCTTGATCAGGCTCTCGGCGTGCGACGCGGCCGAGTTGCGCTGCTTCCTGGCGGCGGCCAGCTTCTCCCGCGCCGCTCTGATCTCGGCCTTGCCGGGGTCCTGGAAGGGCTCGGGAGTGGGGCCCGGGTCCTGGTCGGCCTTGATCTTCGCGTTGTAGGCGTCGATGCGTTTGTTGTACGCCTTGACCGCGTGCTCGGAAGCCCGCTTGCCCTTGTCGTAGGAGGCGATGGCCTCCCTCGCCTGCGACTGGGCCCAGACCACGGTGTCCGCGAACGCCTCCAGCGCGCCGGCCGCGGACTCGCAGGCCTCGGCCGCCTGGTGCCACTTGGTGGGATGCAGACCGAACTTCTTGCGGAAGCTGTCGCCGCCCTCGCCGCGCCAGCCGGAGGAGTCCACCCGCCTCATACCGTCGCCGACCGCCGCGAAGGCGGTGAAGAAGCTCTTCAGGTGCTGGGCGCTGTCACGGATCCGCCCGGGGTTGCCGTGGACGAGTTCGTCGGGCTCGTCGGTCTGGCCGAGCTGCTGCTCGCCGGGCGTGGCACCGAGGTCGGAGGCGACCTCGTCGCCCCAGTCGTCCACCGTGTCGGCCACGTCGTGCAGCCCGATGCGGTCCAGTTCGTCGCCGACCTTGTGGGCACCCCAGTCGACGCCCTTGCCGACGAGTTTCTCGCCCTGGTGGAAGCCGTCCTCCAGCTTTCCCAGGCCGTCGTTGACGCCGTTCTCGATGTGGCCTCCGAGCTTGCGGAGGTCGCCCATGACCCCCATCAGCCCTGGCCCCCGCCCTGCTGCAGGCGGGCTCGCTCCTCGGGAGACGGACCGTAGACGTCGTCGAGCATCTGGTCGTAGGCGGCATCCGACACACCGGCCGACTTGGCCAACTCCTCCGGGCTGAGGCCGGGGACACCGAGGCTGTGCGAGGTCATCACGTCACGGCCGGCGTCCTTCCAGCCCTGCAGGCTGTTCCGGTAGGCGTGTTCGAAGGACTCCTTGCTGTAGTCGGGGTGAGCCGTCTGCGTCGCGATCTCGCCCCAGCCCTCATGGGCGACCTGCTCCTCCGACGCGTGTGGATCGCCGACGACGGAGTTGAGTGCCACCTTCATGGTGCCCGAGACGTACTGGTCGTTCTCGTAGTACGTCCCCGCGGCCATGCCCGTCTCCTTGGCCAGGGCGTTGCCCTCGTTGACCAGGGAGCGCACCCCCCACTCCCAGCGCTCGCAGAACGAGTGGAAGGTGTCGGTCAGTCCCTCGTGCCCCAGCTCGAGACCGGAGAGTTCCAGCTGGGAGAAGCCCCGCCCCGCCCCGGCGGCAGCGTCCAGGCCGATGGCCTTCAACTCGCCGAGCGCCAGGGTCAGTCCCGCGGCGATCTCGTTGAGGCCGCTGGTCAGGAGGTCGGGCAGGCCGCCTCCGGTGGCACCCGAGCCGTCGTGGCCGACGGGGCGGAGGATTCTGACCATGCCGTCGCCGATCGCCACGCCGCCCTGCGCCGCCGGTTCTCCGCTCATCGCGTCCTCTCCCCGTCGTCAGCGGTGGCGGTCGCGCCACCCGTGAAACCCCGGTCCACCGCGCACGCGTCGGGCACGATTCCGGCCACCGGAGGCAGCAGCAGGGCCCGTTCGGCGCCGTCGGCCGCGTCCAGTGCGACACCGCACACCACGCCGGCCCCCGGTACGGCCACGTCGAGCAGCCGCGCCCCGAGCACCGTCTCGTACGCCCACTCCTCGCCGCCCTCTCCCCGGGCCAGCGCGTACCGGGCCAGTGCGGTTTCGTCGGTGAAGGCGAGGATCCAGCGCACCCCGCCGAAGTCGGCGGTCAGCCAGCCGCCGTCGCGCAGTGGGAGGAGTACCGCGGTGTCGCGGAAGTCCTCCAGTGCGTCGGCGAACTCCCGGCCGCGTGCCTCCGCTTCCGCGTCGAAGGCACCAACAGCTTCCGAATGCGGTGGAGTCGCAAGGAGTAGCTGCTGCGGACCGGCCGCGCGCGCTTCGGCCCCACGGGCGGGATCCGCTCCGGGCGGGCCGGTCGGCTCCTGCGGGGCGGGTGCGGGCCGTACGCCCTGCGGTCGGCGGGTCATCTCCGCGTAGTCGGCCAGTTTGGAGCGTCGTTGGCCAGTGGCCGGATCTCCCCCGAAATCAGTCACCGCGCGATCCTGCCAAGGAAAGGTAAGAGAAAGGTATGAGGGGAGAGGCCGCATCAGCCGCTGCTCGGGGGCCTGTTGACCAGGGCCGTCGCACGACGCGACCCGTCCGGGCGGCTCCGCACGGCCGCTTCCGCTGCGACGCCGCACCGGATCCGCAGCCCTGCCGGGTCGGGTGCGGCGTCGTCGCGCCGCTACCCGTTCGGTGAGACGGCAGACGCCTTCGCGCGCGCCTGAACGGTGTAGCGGACCGACGGTCCAGTGCACGGGCGACTGCACGCTTCAGCCGGCCCGCTTCAGCCCGGCACGCTTCAGCCCGGCACGCTTCAGCCCGGCCCGCGCATCCGACCGCAGGGGCAGCAGATCCGCCATCAGGACTTGCGCGCGATGCCCGCGTAGACGCTGACGTCGTCGTCCGAGACGTCGTTGATGTCGTGGTACCTGATCCGGTCGACGGGGTCGAGGGACTCCAGGTAGTCGGCCGAGGGCGCTTCGAGGACGGGGGCGGACCGGTCGGGGCGCCAGTGGTGCACGGGGACGACGCCCGGGTCGACGGGGCTGAGCCCGTTGTCGGTGAAGAAGCGTTCCACCTTGTCCTTGGACCGCAGCACGAAGGTCAGTCCGCGGTCCTGGAAGGACTTGACGATCCGGGCGGTGTGGTCGGTGAGGTCGTCGGCGAGGTGGCTGAGGACCAGCCAGCTTCCCGACGGCAGCGCGTCCAGCAGCCGGCCGACGAGGTCGTAGGCCTCCTCGTCCGGGATGAAGTGCAGCACGGCGAGCAGGCACAGGGCGACGGGACGGTCGAAGTCCAGGGTCCCGGCCGCCCGTTCCAGGATCATCGGCACGTCGCGGAGGTCGGCGTCGATGTAGTCCGTACGGCCCTCGGGGCCGCTGGTGAGCAGGGCGCGGGCGTGGGCCAGCACGATCGGGTCGTTGTCGACGTACACCACCCGCGACTCGGGGGCGATCCGCTGCGCGAGCTGGTGCACGTTGTCCCGGGTCGGCAGTCCGGCGCCGATGTCGAGGAACTGCCGCACGCCCTCCTCCCGCGCCAGCGTGGTCACCGCGCGCCGCAGGAAGTCCCTGTTGTGACGGGCCGTCAGGAAGGCTCGGGGCTGGTGGGCCAGGGCGGCCGCAGCGGCGGCCCGGTCCACGGGGTAGTTGTCCTTGCCGCCGAGGAAGACGTCGTACACCCGGGCCGGGTGCGCCTTGGTCGTGTCGATCCTCCGGCGCAGTTCGGCGGGGTCGTGGTCGAGGGCGTCACCGGGCATGGGGCGTCTCCTGGAAGAGTCGGGTGGTCGAGCGCGGGCCGGGCCGTGGACCGGTCGGCAGCAACCTAACCCCCCAACCGCCCCCGCGCCGCACGAGGTTGCCCGGACGCGGGCCGCTCGACGGCCGGCGCGGACGGCAGGGGCGGGGTTGCGCGCAGGACTCGCGCGGGTTGCGTGCAGGACTCGCGCGAGGTCCGCGCGGTGTACGGAAAACGCGGAAGGCCGCCCGGTCGGTGAACCGGACGGCCTTCGGGCGCGGACGATCAGGCCTGCGCCGGGAACTCCTTGGGGTTCGGGCCGTACTCGTTGGCGCCGGGCTGGCTGTCCAGGCAGCACAGGACCAGCGGCACGATGAAGCCGACGAACGGGATCAGGACGAACAGGAGCCACACGGCGGAGCGGCCGGTGTCGTGCAGACGACGGAACGACACACCGAGGCCGGGCAGAAAGACACCCAGGGCGTAGATGTAGTAGAGGACCTGGGATCCGATGATCATGCCCAGGATGAACAGCACGACAAGGGCGATCAGGTTGAACAGCGCGAACATCCAGAATTCCTGGCGGCGCGCACGCCCGCTGAACACCACGTACTTCTTGAGTACCTCTACATACCAGTTCATGGGTCCCCCCCACGGTTCGATGTGAGTGCCTGACCGAAGGAATCAGGACAGGCCGAGAACATATTCATGAGGCGAACCCGCGTCAAGATTCTTTAAAGACGCGGTCACGAACGGGGAGGCCTGCCGATCATGGCCGCCGGAGGCTGCCGTTTCACCGCTTTCCGGACAGAACACCCCGAGTCGCATCCGATCCGTCACCGCTCCGAAGACGTTCCGATACGGGTCGTACACCTCCGCGATGCAGAAACGAACCCGAACCGTTGCCGCTCACAGGCGGCGCGCCGCCTCCACCGCCCAGTACGTCAGGATGTTCTGCGCGCCGGCCCGCTTGATGCCGAGCAGGGACTCCATGATCGCCCGGTCCCGGTCGACCCAGCCCTTCTCGGCGGCCGCCTCGATCATCGCGTACTCACCGGAGATCTGGTACGCGGCGACCGGCACGTCCGTGCTCTGCGCGACCTTCGCGAGGACGTCGAGGTAGGGTCCGGCCGGCTTGACCATGACCATGTCGGCGCCCTCCTCCAGGTCGAGGGCCAGTTCCCGCATCGACTCGCGCAGGTTCGCCGGATCCTGCTGGTAGGTCCTGCGGTCGCCCTGCAGGGAGGAGGCGACGGCCTCGCGGAAGGGGCCGTAGAAGGCGGAGGAGTACTTGGCGGTGTAGGCGAGGACGGCGACGTCCTCCCGGCCGATCTGGTCCAGCGCGTCGCGGACCACCCCGATCTGCCCGTCCATCATCCCGCTCGGCCCGAGCACGTGCGCCCCCGCGTCGGCCTGCACCTGCGCCATCTCGGCGTACCGCTCCAGGGTGGCGTCGTTGTCCACCCGGCCCTCGGCGTCCAGGACGCCGCAGTGCCCGTGGTCGGTGCACTCGTCCAGGCACAGGTCGGACATGACGAGCAGGTCGTCACCGACCTCCGCCCGCACGTCCCGCAGCGCGACCTGGAGGATCCCGTCCGGGTCGGTCCCCGGCGTGCCCACCGCGTCCTTCTTCGACTCCTCGGGCACACCGAACAGCATGATCCCCGAGACGCCCGCCTCCACCGCCTCGACGGCCGCCTTGCGCAGGCTGTCGCGGGAGTGCTGCACGACCCCGGGCATCGACCCGATCGGCACCGGCTCGCTCACGCCCTCGCGGACGAACGCGGGCAGGATGAAGTCGGCCGGGCTCAGCCGGGTCTCGGCGACCATGCGCCGCATGACGGGGGTGGTGCGCAGTCGACGCGGACGCGCACCGGGGAAGGAACCGTACTTCGTCATGCCGCCTACGCTACGCCCGCCGCGGCGGCGCCCATGCCGACGCGATGTCGGCCCCGGGCACCGGACGCCATGCCCCGGCCGGCGGCCGCCCCCGGGTGCGTTCCGGCCTCCGCCGGGTCCACGGCCACACGCTGGAAACCGCGGCGGCACAGCCCCCTGCGGACGGCGCCGCGGGCGGCCGGTGGGCCCGCGGTACGGGGTCGCGCCGCGGGCCCACCGCCCGCGGAACCACCCCCTGCCGCGGGCTGCCCGCGCGTCCCGTGCCGGGATCAGGTCGTCGAGCGGCGTCTGCGGGAGCCCGGCCGGCGCTCGCTGGGCCGGGTCACCGGGTCGCCGGCCTCGATCGCGGTGGCCCGCCGCTTGGCGCCGAAGTCGGCCAGTGCCTCCGCGAGCCGGAGCACGGACGGCTCCGGGGCCATCACGTCGACCCGCAGGCCGTGCTCCTCGGCGGTCTTCGCGGTCGCCGGGCCGATGCAGGCGATGACCGTGACGTTGTGCGGCTTGCCCGCGATGCCGACCAGGTTCCGCACCGTGGACGACGAGGTGAACAGCACCGCGTCGAAGCCGCCGCCCTTGATCGCCTCCCGGGTCTCGGCGGGCGGCGGGGAAGCGCGGACGGTGCGGTAGGCCGTGACGTCGTCGACCTCCCAGCCGAGCTCGATGAGCCCGGCGACGAGGGTCTCGGTGGCGATGTCCGCGCGCGGCAGGAACACCCGGTCGATCGGGTCGAAGACCGGGTCGTAGGGGGGCCAGTCCTCCAGCAGGCCGGCCGCCGACTGCTCCCCGCTCGGCACCAGGTCCGGCTTCACGCCGAAGGCGACGAGCGCCTGGGCGGTCTGCTCGCCGACCGCGGCCACCTTGATGCCGGCGAAGGCGCGCGCGTCGAGGCCGTACTCCTCGAACTTCTCCCGCACCGCCTTCACCGCGTTGACGGAGGTGAACGCGATCCACTCGTAGCGGCCCGTCACCAGGCCCTTCACCGCGCGCTCCATCTGCTGCGGGGTGCGGGGCGGCTCCACGGCGATCGTGGGGACCTCGTGCGGTACCGCGCCGTAGGAGCGGAGCTGGTCGGAGAGCGACGCCGCCTGCTCCTTGGTCCGCGGTACGAGGACCTTCCAGCCGAACAGCGGCTTGGACTCGAACCAGGCCAGCTGGTTGCGCCGGGCGGGGGCGGAACGCTCGCCGACCACGGCTATGACGGGCCGGCCGCCCTGCGGGGAGGGCAGCACCTTCGCCTGCTTCAGCGTCTGCGCGATGGTGCCGAGGGTCGCGGTCCAGGTGCGCTGGCGGGTCGTCGTCCCGGCGACGGTGACGGACAGGGGGGTGTCGGGCTTGCGGCCGGCGGAGACCAGTTCGCCCGCCGCGGCGGCCACCGCGTCCAGCGTCGTGGAGACGACCGCCGTGCCGTCCGAGGCGCCCACTTCGGCCCAGCACCGCTCGGTGGCGGTCCGCGCGTCGACGAAGCGCACGTCGGTGCCCTCGGCGTCGCGCAGCGGCACTCCCGCGTAGGCGGGCACGCCGACGGCGGCGGCGATACCGGGGACGACCTCGAAGGGCACGCCCTCGGCGGCGCACGCCAGCATCTCCTCGGCGGCGTACGTGTCCAGCCCGGGATCCCCGGGCACCGCACGGACGACCCGCCTGCCGCCCCGCGCGGCCTCCATGACAAGATGTGCGGCATCCCGCTCGCCCGGGACCGCAGCGGTTTTTGACGTGCCGTCAACGACCGCCAGCTTGGGCGTGCCCGTGCCCGGCGCGGGGTCCGAGGAAGGGTCCGCGTCCGTGTGCACCAGGGCGACGCCCTGCCGGGCGTGCCGACGCACGACGTCGAGGACGTCGTGCTCGGCGACGAGGACGTCCGCGTTCGCCAGCGCCTCCACGGCGCGCAGGGTCAGCAGTCCCGGATCTCCGGGTCCGGCACCGAGGAAGGTGACGTGCCCGTGTTCCGGACCGGCGGGAAGGGTGGTGGGGCTCAATGTGCTCGCTCCCCCATCAGACCGGCCGCGCCCTGGGCGAGCATCTCGGCGGCGAGTTCGCGGCCGAGTGCGACAGCCCCGTCGTGCGTCTCGGGCACGGGACCGGTGGTGGACAGCTGCACCGTGCGGGTGCCGTCGGTGGTGCCGACGACGCCCCGCAGGCGCATTTCCTTGACAGTCTGCCCGCCGGCCCGGGAGTCCCCCCGCTCGAGCGGAGCCGAGAGTGGGGGAAGGTCGGCCAGCGCGCCCACCGGGGCGCTGCAGCCGGCCTCCAGGGCGGCGAGCAGTGACCGCTCGGCGGTCACGGCGGCCCGGGTGAACGGGTCGTCGAGTTCCGCGAGCGCGGCGGCGAGTGCGGTTTCCTCGGCGGTGCGGCCCGCCCTGCACTCGATCGCCAGTGCCCCCTGGCCGGGGGCGGGCAGCACCGTGTCGACCGGCAGGAAGTCGGTGACCTCGTCGATGCGGCCGACCCGGTTCAGTCCGGCGGCGGCCAGCACGACCGCGTCGAGCTCGCCGTCCCGTACGTACCGGATCCGGGTGTCCACGTTGCCGCGGATCGGGACCGTCTCGATGTCCAGTCCGTGGAGCCGGGCGTACGCGTTGAGCTGCGCCATGCGGCGCGGTGCGCCGGTGCCGATGCGCGCGCCGCGCGGCAGGTCGGTGAACTTGCGCGCGTCCCGGGCGACGATCACGTCGCGCGGGTCCTCCCGCTCCGGCACGGCGGCCAGCAGCAGGCCCTCGGGCTGCGCGGTCGGCAGGTCCTTGAGCGAATGAACCGCGAAGTCGACCTCGCCCCTCAGCAGCGCCTCGCGCAGCGCGGTCACGAACACGCCGGTGCCGCCGATCTGCGCGAGCGCCTCGCGGGAGACGTCGCCGTAGGTGGTGACCTCGACCAGCTCGACGGGCCGTCCGGTCACCCGGGTGACGGCCTCGGCGACCTGCCCGGACTGGGCCATGGCGAGCTTGCTCCGCCTGGTCCCGAGCCTCAGGGGCCTTCCCGCGTCGGCGTTCCGCGGAGGCGTTCCGGTCGCCGCCGGCAGTCCGACCGCAGCCGGGCCTTCGGGCCTCGGCTCGCTCGGGCTGCCGGCGCCGACGCGCCTCAGCGGCTCTCGTGGCTCACTCATGCCGGCCCTCGGTTCTTCGCGTTCTTCTGGTTGCCGTCCTCGGCCCTGGAGACGGCGGCGACCGCCTCCTGGTCGAGGTCGAACAGGGTCCTCAGGGCGTCCGCGTACCCGGCGCCGCCGGGTTCGGCCGCGAGCTGCTTGACGCGCACCGTCGGCGCGTGCAGCAGCTTGTCCACGACGCGCTTGACGGTCTGCGCGATCTCCGCCCGATGCTTGTCGTCGAGGCCGGGCAGCCGCCCTTCCAGGCGGGCGATCTCGCCGGCGACCACGTCGGCGGCCATGGTGCGCAGGGCGACCACGGTGGGCGTGATGTGCGCGGCCCGCTGGGCGGCGCCGAAGGCGGCGACCTCGTCGGAGACGATCCGGCGGACCTGGTCCACGTCGGCCGCCATCGGCGCGTCGGCGGAGGCCTCGGCGAGCGACTCGATGTCCACCAGGCGCACCCCGGCCAGCCGGTGGACGGCGGCGTCGATGTCCCGCGGCATGGCCAGGTCGAGGAGGAAGGCGACGGGTTCCGGGCGGGCGGGTCCGGCGAGCGGCTCGGGCCGGCGCCGCTCGGGGATCCGGCCGATGGCGGCCGCGGTCGCGGCGAGCGCGGCGATCAGCTCGCCGTCGGCCTCGGCGCTGCGGCGCGCGGCCTCCCGGGGCTCGACTCCGGTGCCCTTGTCGACCCAGGCGGCGTGTTGTTCCAGCGTCGCGGCGTCCAGGCCGGCCACGGCGGCCTCGCCCAGGACGGAGAACCCCGTGCGCGCGGCGGCCAGGTCGAGCGGGCAGCCGTCCTCGGTGGCGGCGGAGGCGGCCGGCAGCGGCCCGGCGTCCGGGGCGGCCGGGTCCGGGGCGCTCCCGGGGGCGGGGGCGGCGGTGCGGCCCTCGACGGCGGCCGCGACCGCGTCCGCGGTGAGTACGAGCCCGGTCGCTCCGGTGCAGGAGACGGCGATGTCGGCACGTGTCAGCTCGAACGGCACCGACTCCATCGGTACCGCGCGGGCCGCCACGTCCGTGTCCTCGCCGTCGTGGAGGATCTGCGCGAGCCGTTCGGCCCGCTCGGCGGTGCGGTTGGCGACCACGACCTCGGCCACGCCGGCCCGGGCCAGGGTGGCCGCGGCCAGGGAGGACATCGAGCCGGCGCCGATGACGAGGGCCTTCTTGCCGGCGGCCCAGGAGCGGACCTCGCCGCTCTGCGCGAGCTGTTCCAGCCCGAAGGTGACCAGGGACTGGCCGGCCCGGTCGATGCCGGTCTCGGTGTGGGCGCGCTTGCCGACCCGCAGGGCCTGCTGGAAGAGGTCGTTCAGCAGCCGTCCGGCGGTGTGCCGGTCCTGCGCGCGGGCCAGCGACTCCTTGATCTGGCCGAGGATCTGGCCCTCGCCGACGACCATCGAGTCCAGTCCGCAGGCCACCGAGAACAGGTGGTGGACGGCGCGGTCCTCGTAGTGCACGTACAGGTAGGGGGTGAGCTCCTCGAGGCCGACCCCGCTGTGCTGGGCGAGCAGCGTGGACAGTTCGGCGACCCCGGCGTGGAACTTGTCCACGTCGGCGTACAGCTCGATGCGGTTGCAGGTGGCCAGGAGAGCGGCCTCGCCGGCCGGCTCCGCCGCGACGGTGTCCTGGAGCAGCTTGTTCTGGGCGTCCGGGTTCAGCGAGGCCCGCTCCAGCACGCTCACCGGGGCGCTGCGGTGGCTGAGGCCGACGACGAGGAGGCTCATGCCGGCATCACGGCGGGTACGTCCCCGTCCGGGCCCTGGTCGTCGGAGTCGCCGCGGGCGACGGTGGCGGCGGTGGCGGCGGCCGGGGCGGCGCCGTCGGGCACGGCGGCCTCCTCACCGGCCTTGCGCTGCTCGTGGAAGGCGAGGATCTGGAGTTCGATGGACAGGTCGACCTTGCGCACGTCGACGCCGTCCGGGACGCTCAGCACGGTCGGCGCGAAGTTCAGGATCGAGGTGACGCCGGCGGCGACGAGCCGGTCGCAGACCTGCTGGGCGGCCCCGGCCGGTGTCGCGATCACGCCGATCGAGACGCCGTTGTCCCGGATGATCTTCTCCAGGTCGTCGGTGTGCTGCACCGGGATTCCCGCGACGGCCTTGCCGGTGAGCCCGGGGTCGGCGTCTATGAGCGAGGCGACCCGGAAGCCGCGGGAGGCGAATCCGCCGTAGTTGGCGAGTGCGGCACCGAGGTTTCCGATACCGACGATGACAACCGGCCAGTCCTGGGTGAGCCCGAGTTCGCGGGAGATCTGGTAGACGAGATACTCGACGTCGTAGCCGACCCCTCGCGTCCCGTAGGAGCCCAGGTACGAGAAGTCCTTGCGCAGTTTCGCGGAGTTGACCCCCGCCGCGGCCGCCAGTTCCTCGCTGGAGACCGTGGGGACCGATCGCTCGGACAGGGCGGTCAGGGCACGGAGGTACAGCGGAAGCCTGGCGACGGTGGCCTCGGGGATCCCTCGGCTGCGGGTCGCCGGTCGGTGAGTTCGGCCAGTTGCCACGGTGCTCCTGCGGGTAGAGCGGGGCTGCGGGCGGTCGTGCGTCCGCAGACCGCCCCGTCTCTTGCAGGCTATGTCTTTGTGAACGCGTGCACAAAGATGGTGTCCGATTTGCCCGCCCAACGTGACCGGGCTCACGCACCCCTGGCGCATGGCACGGGAACCGTCACAGCAGTACCTGCGTTCACTCCCTCTCCGAGGTACTCCCGGGGACATGACCGCACACACTCCCTGAACGAATCCCGAACGAATACCTGGAAAATCCCGCCACCCGTGGCCGGGCCCCGTCGATCCTAGGCGACTTTCCGGCCACTTTGGACTGCTCGGTCAGTGATCGGCGAAAGCCGGTGAGCGCACTGTCACCACCCGGTCACCGACCGCTGAGCGCCTTGCGCAGGCGCTGCTCGTCCACCCGCCAGAAGGTGTGCTGCTCGCCGTCGATCAGCACCACGGGAATCTGCTCCCAGTAGGCCTCGTGGAGCCGGCTGTCCCGGGTGATGTCCTTCTCCTCCCACGCCACACCGAGCTCGCCGCAGACCTTCTCCACCACGAGTTGTGCGTCATCGCACAAATGGCAGCCGGGCTTGCGGACGAGGGTCACGACACGGTCGGCGGGGGACGGGCGGCGGAAGAGAGGGCTCATGTCGGCCATTCTCCCGCGCGCCGCGCCCGGGGGAGTACGCGAAAGCGCCTGGGAAATACCGGGATGGCGGCGGCCGGCATCACTTCTTTAACGACACGGTCGCGGAGAGTTCACGGCCCGCGAACCTCCCCGCTCCGGAAGTCGCGGACAATCTGGCTATGCTCACGGGCATGGCCGCTCTCGGATGGCTCACCCCCCGTAGGCGCTCCGCCACGGCGCGGAGTGTGTTGGCAGGCGAGGCCTCGGCGGAGGCCGCACGCAAGTCCTCGCAGGAGACCCAGGACCTGGCGGAAGCCCCGGACCTGGCGGAGGCCCCGGACCTGGCGGAGGCCCGGGACCTGGCGGAGGCCCCGGCGGAAGGCGAGCCGGAGTTCCCGGTCCCCGGGGACCAGCTGGCGGCCGCCTTCTTCGACCTCGACAACACCGTCATGCAGGGTGCCGCGCTGTTCCACTTCGGCCGCGGCCTGTACAAGCGGAAGTTCTTCGAGACCCGGGACCTGGCCCGGTTCGCCTGGCAGCAGGCCTGGTTCCGGCTGGCCGGCGTGGAGGACCCCGAGCACATGCAGGAGGCCCGCGACTCGGCCCTGTCGATCGTCAAGGGCCACCGGGTCTCCGAGCTGAAGTCGATCGGCGAGGAGATCTACGACGAGTACATGGCCGAGCGCATCTGGCCCGGCACCCGCGCCCTGGCCCAGGCGCACCTGGACGCGGGCCAGCGGGTGTGGCTGGTCACCGCGGCCCCGGTGGAGATCGCCCAGGTGATCGCCCGGCGACTGGGGCTGACCGGGGCGCTGGGCACGGTCGCCGAGTCGGTCGACGGCGTCTACACGGGCAGGCTGGTCGGCGAGCCCCTGCACGGCCCCGCCAAGGCCGAGGCGGTCCGCGCCCTGGCCGCCGCGGAGAGCCTGGACCTGTCCAGGTGCGCCGCCTACAGCGACTCCCACAACGACATCCCGATGCTCTCCCTCGTCGGCCACCCCTATGCGATCAACCCGGACACCAAGCTCCGCAAGCACGCGCGGGAGCTGGAATGGCGTCTGCGGGACTACCGCACCGGCCGCAAGGCCGCCAAGGTCGGCATCCCGGCCGCGGCGGGCGTGGGGGCGGTGGCCGGCGGGACCGCGGCGGCCATCGCGCTGCACCGCAGGCGCCGGTAGGGCGCGGCGGCGCGGGAGCCCGCGCCGGGGGCCTCCGGTCCGGCGCATCAGGGGTGCCTACCCCGCCGGATCCCGCTCCAGTCCGGCGTTGCGGACCCGACCACAACCGGACCCTCAGCCACCCGAAAAACGAACCGTTTCGATCAGGGGGCGATCACTCTCCGGCACTGAACCCGGCGTCAATCAGTTACGGAAGCGACGCAATCGGCGATTTGAGCAACTCGGTGTAGCAGGGCCTGCACGAAGCGTTATTCTCCTCAGACGCAATCCGGTACCCCTCCGTCGCCACGACGGGTGAAAGGTTCCGCACTGCACGTGATGGAAGCTCTGCCTCTGGGAGTCCCGTGTACCCACACGTCGGGGTTGACGCCTCGGGCCTGGCTACGCTGCGCGCAGCGGTCGCGACGGTCAACAGCATGTTGCGCGGCTTCGTCCCCGCCGCGTACGCCGTCCCCGCCCTCGCCACCTCCGCAGCCACCCCCGCAGGTCCGTGCTACGCGCTCGCCGAGAGCAGCGCCGCGGTCGGCAGACGCGGCCGTTCGACCGGCGCCGCGACCACCCGCCGGCCGGCCGCGGACAGCGACAGCGCCCGGATGATGGACCTCGTGGAGCGCGCCCAGGCCGGCGAGGCCGACGCCTTCGGCCGGCTCTACGACCAGTACAGCGACACCGTGTACCGCTACATCTACTACCGGGTGGGCGGGAAGGCCACCGCCGAGGACCTGACCAGCGAGACCTTCCTGCGGGCGCTCCGCCGGATCAGCACCTTCACCTGGCAGGGCCGCGATTTCGGCGCCTGGCTGGTCACCATCGCGCGCAACCTCGTCGCCGACCACTTCAAGTCGAGCCGTTTCCGCCTCGAGGTGACGACCGGCGAGATGCTGGACGCCAACGAGGTCGAACGTTCGCCCGAGGAATCGGTCCTGGAGTCCCTCTCCAACGCGGCCCTCCTGGAGGCCGTGCGCCGCCTCAACCCGCAGCAGCAGGAGTGCGTGACGCTCCGCTTCCTCCAGGGGCTCTCGGTCGCCGAGACCGCCCGGGTGATGGGCAAGAACGAGGGGGCGATCAAGACGCTCCAGTACCGGGCCGTCCGCACCCTGGCCCGGCTGCTGCCCGACGACGCGCGCTGAGGACCGCCGCGCGCCCTTCCGCCCCCTCACCGTCCCCACCCCGCTCCTGCCCTCGTCCCCCGTCCCTCGTCCCCCGTCCCCCGTCCACCACCAGCGAGACACAACTCACCGTTCGTGAGAATGCGTTGACTTCCCGATCCGATCATCCGCCGTCCGTAACCCAAGTGCCGCGCCGCTCGTTGTGCGGGATGAAGGCTCCCTGTGGTCACGCCATGGCCAACACTGATCCCTCGATCGTGTGGACATGGTCGCGGCGTGCAACCCTCAGGACCCCCTGGGGAGTCGACCGTCATGACGAGAGGAGGTGCCGCCAGTGATCGCGAACGTATCGGCGCACCGGCGGGCGAACGCCTTCGCCCAGGCCCTGGAGGAGCAGTCCGACCAGGGTCCGGCGGCCGAGCAGTCCGAAGGACCGACGCCCGCCCGAGCCACCGCGGAGCAGACCGAGCAGGGGCGTCTCCTGGCCCTCACCGCCGGTCTCGGCGCGCTGCCCAGGCCGGAGTTCGATCCGGAGGTCAAGGTCGTCCAGCGGGCCCAGCTCGTGGCCGCGTTCGAGGCCATGCTGCAGGAGGGCACCGCGGGAGGCGAGGCAGGTCCTTCGGTTCCCGAGCAGCGTTCCGCCCGGAGCCGGGGCACGCACCGGGCGAGCCCGCTGGGCAGGCTGCGCCCCCGCAGTCGGCTCGCCAAGGGCCTCACCGCGGGCGGGCTCAGCGTCGGCGTCGCGGCGAGCGCCTTCGGCGGTGTGGCCGCCGCCAGCTCGGACGCCCTGCCCGGTGACTCGCTCTACGGGCTCAAGCGGGGCATCGAGGACTTCAAGCTCAACTACATGAGCGACAACGACGACGAGCGCGGCCGGAGCTACCTCGACCAGGCGTCGACCCGGCTCGGCGAAGCCCGTCGGCTGATGGAACGCGGCCGCAGCGGGCATCTGGACCACGAGTCCCTCGCCGAGGTCCGCCGCGCCCTGTCCGGCGTGCAGCACGACGCCGCCGAGGGCCACCGGCTGCTGCACGCGGCCTACGAGCGCGATCCGGACTCCCTGGGCCCCATCCAGGCCCTCTCCAGCTTCTCGCGTTCCCACCGGCAGGCCTGGGGCACGCTCCGCGAGAAGCTGCCCGTCCAACTCGGGGACGTCAGTGACGAGGTGTCGTCGGTGTTCGACGCCATAGACGACGAGGTCGCACCGCTGAAGTCCCTGCTCCCGCCGTCCCCGGCCGGGACCCCGGGCGGGGACGTCCGGCAGGGTACGGGTTCCGCTTCCCCCGGCGCATCCGGCACCCGGAGCACGACGGCTCCCGGCACCGCGGAGAGCCCCTCCTCCGCAAGCCGGCCCGGCAGCGGCAGCCCGAGCGCCTCGGCCGACGGCTCCGGCAGTCAGGACGGTCTGCTCGGCGGCAGCACCGGCGGTCTGCTGGACCCGCCGCAGAGTACCGACAGCGCCTCCCCGTCGCCCGGCTCCACACCCGACGATCCGGACGTCACGATCCCGCCGCTGCTGCCCGGGCTGCTGCCCGGCCTCGGTATCGACGGGGACAGCACGGAGTAGGCGGCAGACGGCGGAACGGCGGCTCCCACGGCCCGGACCACCCGCGAGGGCGGCCCGGGCAGCGCCGTGTCCCTGCACCCGGCCGTGTCCCGTCCGCCTGGCCGCGGTGCCGCGGCCAGGCGCGCGGGAGGACGCGGACCGGCGTCAGAAGAACACCGAGCGGCGCTGTACCAGGAGCTTGTACAGCGTGTGCTGGATCTGCTCGCGCACCTGGTCGGTCAGGTTGAACATCAGCATCGGGTCCTCGGCCGCCTCCGGCGGATAGCCGTCCGTCGGGATCGGCTCGCCGAACTGGATGGTCCACTTCGTCGGCAGCGGGAGCGCGCCGAGCGGGCCCAGCCAGGGGAAGGTCGGCGTCAGCGGGAAGTACGGGAACCCCAGCAGCCGGGCCAGGGTCTTGGCGTTGCCGATCATGGGGTAGATCTCCTCGGCCCCGACGATCGAGCAGGGGACGATCGGGGCGCGCTCCCGCAGTGCCGTGGAGACGAAGCCGCCGCGGCCGAAGCGCTGCAGCTTGTAGCGTTCGCCGAACGGCTTGCCGATCCCCTTGAAGCCCTCCGGCATCACCCCGACGAGTTCCCCCTGTGCGAGCAGCCGACCGGCGTCCTCCCCGCAGGCGAGCGTGTGGCCCAGCTTGCGGGCGAGTTCGTTGACCACCGGCAGGACGAAGACGAGGTCGGCGGCGAGCAGCCGCAGATGCCGGCCCGCCGGATGGTGGTCGTGCACGGCGACCTGCATCATCAGCCCGTCCAGCGGCAGCGTCCCGGAGTGGTTGGCGACGAGCAGCGCGCCGCCCTCGGCGGGGATGTTCTCCACGCCCTTCACCTCGACCCGGAAGTACTTCTCGTACATCGGGCGGAGCAGGGACATCAGGACCTGGTCGGTCAGTTCCTCGTCGTAGCCGAAGTCGTCGACCTCGTAGTCCCCGGTCAGGCGGCGCCGCAGGAACGCCAGCCCGCCCGCGATCCGCCGCTCCAGCCCGCCCTCCCCGTCCTCCTCCCGCGGCCGCCGCGGCGGCTGCCCGTCACGGGCCACGGGGGCGTCCTGCACCGCGGCAGCCGGGGCGGGCCCCGGCCCTCCCTCGCCCGGATCGGCGGCCTCGGGCACCTCGCGCACCTCACGCACCGGTACCGGCTCGCCGTTCCGGCGTCGGCCCGCCGCGCTGCGGCGGCGCGGGGGGCGCTGCCCGGCGCTCCCGCGGGACCTGTCGTCGTCGAACGGAATGACCTTGGCGTCCGCCATCGTTGATGCGCTCCTCAGTTGGCGCTCTGGGTCGGGGTGCGGCCGCCGCCCAGCGCGGGCAGCGCGGAGATCCGGTCCACGGCCCCCGCAAGGGCCTGCGGGGGCAGGAGTCCGGGGCCCCGACTGCGCACGAAGTCCGCGAACGTCTCCTCGGTCGTGTACTTCGGTCTGAACCCCAGTGTCTCGCGCATCTGCGTGGTGTCCACGACCCGGCCGTGGGTCAGCAGCCGGATCTGTTCGGGCGCGAAGTCCGTCATGCCGAGCCTGCGCACCAGGGAGCCCGCCCAGGTGACCGCGGGCAGCAGCAGCGGCACGGTGGGCCGCCCGAGCCGTCGGGAGCACTGCGAGAGCAGCAGGACCCCGTCGCCGGCGATGTTGAAGGTGCCGCTGTTCAGCGTGCCCCGCTCGGGTTCGTGCGAGCCGACCCGCAGCACCTCCATCACATCGTCCTCGTGCACGAACTGCAGCCGGGGGTCGTAGCCGAACGCGGTCGGCAGGACGGGCAGCGTGAAGTACGAGACGAGCGGGGTGTCGGCGCTGGGCCCGAGGATGTTGGCGAACCGCAGTACGCACACGGCGACGTCGGGACGGCGGCGGGCGAAACCCCGCACGTACCCCTCGACCTCCACCGTGTCCTTGGCGTACCCGCCGCTGGGCAGCGACTTGGCCGGGGTGGTCTCGGTGAACACGGCCGGATCGCGCGGCGCGGAACCGTAGACGTTGGTACTGGACTTCACCACCAGCCGCTTCACCGTCGGCGACTTCTGGCAGGCGCCGAGGAGCTGCATGGTGCCGATGACGTTCGTCTCCTTCACCGTCGTGCGGCTGCCGCTGCCCAGCGCGGTGGCGGTGACGTCCATGTGCACGACCGTGTCGGCCGCCGCCTCGGCCAGCACCCGCGCGATGGTGGGCTGGCGGATGTCGGCGCGGACGAACTCGGCGCCGCCCAGGTGGTGCTCCGGTGCGACGGCGTCCACCGCGATCACCCGGTCCACCTGGGGGTCTCGCTGGATGCGCCGGACGAACCGGCCGCCCAGCGGACGGGCCACTCCGGTGACGAGCACGACCCTTCCCAAGATCAGCGCCTTTCTTCCGAGACCTGCCGGTCGTCGTACCCGGCCCGCGTTCCCCCGTGCGGCCAACTTAGCGGTTCGACGTTGCGCTGTGATGACCGTGCGGTGCCCGACGTCACCGGAAGTGACGAGAAACGGCCGTGCGGCGGACACGACTGCGGCCTCCCACCGGATTCGGTGGGAGGCCGCAGTGTCGCGCCTTCGCCGTTCGGCCGGCGTCGCGCTACTTCTTGTTGCGACGCTGGACGCGCGTGCGCTTCAGCAGCTTGCGGTGCTTCTTCTTGGCCATCCGCTTGCGCCGCTTCTTGATAACAGAGCCCACGACTACCCTCGCTCACTTCTCATCACTCGGTGTTTGGGCGCCATGGGCCCATACGACCTACGAGGGGCCAGCCTACCCGCCCGAGCGCTGAGGTCGTAATCGAGGTCGGCCGGGGAGATCGGGAGTGCCCTGTTCTGATCGTGACCTCCCCGGACCGTCCGTCCGTCTCAGGCCGTTTCCACCCCCACGTAGCTCTCGCGGAGGTACTCGTGCACCGCTTGCTCCGGGACGCGGAACGACCGCCCCACCCGGATCGCGGGCAGATGACCGCTGTGCACCAGGCGGTACACGGTCATCTTCGACACTCGCATCACCGAGGCGACTTCCGCCACGGTAAGGAACTGCACCTCGTTCAGAGGCCTTTCGCCAGCTGCAGCCATGACACACCTGAACCTTCCGCACTCGACGGCCACCGGCTTCCCCTTCCGGTGACTCTTCGTCGTTGCGTGCTCACTCCCCAATGTAGGGGCGGGTGATGCGAGTGGGGAAGAGGTGCACCCATCGGCGGCCTACTGTGACAGACACGCTCGTTTGAGTACGTAGCGGGTCAACGGCAGGTAGTAACCGGCCCGCACGCCGTCGTCAAGCGGCACGACGACCGACACGACTCCCTCCGCCTCCCCCACGAACGGCGCCGGGTCGTCGGTGTCGGCCAGCCCGATGGCCTCGAACCCGAGCTGACCTGCCCCGCAGACCCACCCGTGGTCCCCGACGACCAGCTCCGGCAGCGGGCCGCCGGCGTCCGCCGCCGCGGCCAGCGCGGTGCGGACGGGCAGCGGCGAGTGGGTGTGCGCCCCGGTCGCACCACCGGAGCGCAGCCCTTCGGGCTCCCGCGCCAGCGCGACTCCCCGTACGTAGGCGAGGTGGTGCGTACGTAGACCGAACCGGGTCGTTATGTCGACACGACGACCCTCAGCCGGGGTGAGGACGGTACATCCCGCCGCCGACAGGCCGTCCGCCAACCCGGCGTAGAAGTGGAGCAGCCGATCCGGATGGCCGGTGCCGAACAGGACCGGGGCACCCCGCCGGGCGGCGGCGGCGAGCCGCCCGGCGAAGGCGTCCAGCGCGGCCAGGGTCCGCTCCGGATCGATCACGTCCGGGCCGGAGAGGTGCCGTGGATCGGCCGAGACCCCGCACTTGTCCGCCATCAGACCGAGCAGGTCGCGCATCGTCCAGGACCGCTCCGGATCGAGTCCGATCAGCGCTCGGGGGTCCCGGGCCGCGAACAGCCGGTAGCTGCGCAGGCTCTTCTCCCGGGAGGTCGCCACCACTCCGGCGAGCCGGGCGGCGAGAAGATGGGCGCGCAGGTCCGCGGTGTTCGGCACGGGTGCGATGGTGGCGGACGCCGCTCGGGGGCACCGGCGGAACGCGGGGAAGACCGCACGGTCGGCGTAACGCGGCGGCGCACCGGGCGCGCCCGGCCACCGCGATCGGCCACCGCTCCCGACGCCGCTCCCGCGGCACCGCCGCCGCGGAGGCACTGCCCGGGGTCCCCGCGGGACCTCTCCCACAGGGCCGGGACGGCACGGCCCGACGGGACCTGTCCGGCGGCGAAGCAGCGAGAGGACGCCGCGCCGGGGGCGGAGGCCGGACGGGCGCCGGAAGGCGGGCAGGCCGGGAAGCGGGCGGGCGGCCACCGCGACGCGGGGAGCGGGCCGGTGGCCGGCGGGAAGGGGCGCGGAGGGCGCGCTACGGCAGCAGGCCGTGCAGCGGGAACACGGCCCGCCGGGTGGCCAGCACCGCCTGGTCGAGGCGGTCGGCGGGGTCGTAGCCCGCGTCCCAGGCCGCCCAGTCCACCGGAGACCGGCCGTCCGTCATCCTCCCCGGCGCCAGTTGCCTCGTACGGGCGTACACCTGGCGCCGCCACTCCTCCGGGATCAGCGTCTCCGGCTCGATCGGGCGGCCCGCGGCGATGCCCACCAGGTGCGTCCACGAGCGGGGCACGACGTCCACCACCGCGTACCCGCCGCCGCCCAGCGCGACCCAGCGGCCGTCGGCGTACTCGTGCGCCAGGTCGCGGCACGCGGACTGCACGGCCCGCTGCGCGTCCAGCGACACCGCCAGGTGCGCGAGCGGGTCCTCGAAGTGCGTGTCCGCACCGTGCTGCGTCACCAGCACCTGGGGCCGGAACGCGGACAGCAGCTCCGGCACCACCGCGTGGAAGGCCCGCAGCCAGCCCGCGTCCCCGGTCCCCGCCGGCAGCGGCAGGTTCACCGCGGACCCCGCCGCGTTCTCGGCTCCCGTCTCCTCCGGCCAGCCGGTCTGCGGGAAGAGGGTGCGGGGGTGCTCGTGCAGCGAGACCGTCAGTACGCGCGGATCCTCCCAGAAGGCCGCCTGCACGCCGTCCCCGTGGTGCACGTCGACGTCCACGTACGCCACCCGCTCGGCGCCCAGTTCCAGCAGCCGCGCGATCGCCAGCGCCGCGTCGTTGTAGACGCAGAACCCGGACGCCGCCGCCGGCATCGCGTGGTGCAGCCCGCCCGCGAAGTTCACCGCGTGCGGCGCCTCCCCGCGCCACACCGCCTCCGCCGCGCCCACCGACAGCCCGGCGATCAGGGCGGAGACCTCGTGCATCCCGGCGAAGGCGGGATCGTCGAGCGTCCCCAGCCCGTACGATCCGTCGGCACTCCCCGGATCCGCGGACGCGGCCTTCACCGCCTCGATGTAGTCCTCCCGGTGGACCAGCCGCAGCGTCGACTCCCCCGCCGGTTTCGCCGCCACGACGTCCATGTCCTTGGCGAGCCCGAAGGCGTCGACGAGTTGCCTGGTCAGGGCCAGCCGGACCGGATCCATCGGATGCTCCGGACCGAAGTCATAGCCCGTTACTGCCTCGTCCCACATCAGCTGTGCGCGGCCGCTCATGCCCGCCACCGTATCTGGCGGCCTCCGGTGCGAACGACCGGGCGTACCCCAGTGTCACCAGCACCAACGCCATGGGCACGAGCATCGCCCCGCGGTAGCTCCAGGCGTCGCCGAGCGCGCCCACCAGCGGGGAGCCGACGAGGAAGCCCACGTAGTTGAAGACGTTGAGCCGCGCGACGGCCGCGTCCGAGGCCTCGGGGAACAACCGCCCGGCCGCCGCGAACGTCTGCGGCACCAGCACGCACAGACCGATCCCGAGCAGCGTGAACCCGAGCATCCCCACCCAGGCGCCGGGGGCGACCGCGACCACCGCGAAACCGAGGGCCGCCACCACCGCCCCGCCCCGTACGACGGCCACGGCCCCGAACCGCCGCACCCCGAGGTCGCCGATGGCCCGCCCCAGCAGCGTCGTCACCATGTACACGTTGTACGGGACCGTCGCCAGTTGCTCCGAACTGCCCAGCACGTCCTGGAGGTACTTCGCGCTCCAGTTGGAGACGGTGGAGTCCCCGATGTACGCGAACGTCATCACCAGGCACAGCGGCAGCAGCAGGCGGAAGGCCACGGCGCCCGCCGCGCCCCGCTGCGGTTCCGCGGCCGGCACCGCGGCGTCCCCGTCGACGTACCAGCGGCTGCCCGTCAGTGCCGCCGGCAGCAGCACCGCCACGACCGGGAGGTAGGAAACGTACAGCGGAAGATGCCAGTGCGCTCCCACCCAGGCCAGCGAGGCCCCGGCGATGCCGCCCAGACTGTAGGCGGCGTGGAAGCTGAGCATGATGCTGCGCCCGTAGCTGCGCTGGAGGCTCACCCCGAGCATGTTCATCGAGGCGTCGAGCGCACCGACGGCCAACCCGAACGCGGCCAGGGCCGCGGCCAGTCCGGCCAGCCGGCCGCCCGCCCCCACGCCGAGCAGGGCGAGCAGCACCACCGGCTGCGACCAGCGCAGCAGCCGGCTCGGCCGGACCCGCCGCACCAGCCGCTCCGTGGTGACGCTGCCGACGCCGGCGAGGATCGGGACGGCGGCCAGGAACGCGGGCAGCAGCGCGTCGGAGACGCCGTAGCGGTCCTGGATCGCCGGGATGCGCGTGACGAGCAGCGCGAAGGTGACGCCCTGGGTGAAGAAGCTGAACGCCAGCGAGGCCCTGCCGCGCCGCAGCACATCGGTCATGGCGGCGAGCGTAGGGCCCGGGCGTACCGGTGGGTAGATCCGGTCGAAGATGAATTTCCCTCAACTTCACCCCGGGGAGCCGCTCCCGGGTGGAGGAGCGGTCGCCTCCGGGGTGGAGGAGGGCCGGGTCTACGCGGTGGCGGCGACCGGCGCCGACCGCGCCGCGGTGCCCTCGCCCGCACGCTGCGGGACCTCGACGGCGGTGGCGGTGTCCCGGCCGCTGTCCGACTGCGGGGTGCCGGTGCCCGCGGCCCTGGCCTCGCTGATCACCATGCGCATGATCGGCCCGGCGCCGATGGCACCGCCCACCACGAACCCGAGGCCCATGGCGACGGCGAGGATGACGTTGCCGAACCACACCATGGTGTCCACCGGCAGGGTGTACGCCCCGACGACCCGGGCCACGCACTCGGCGAGCAGGACCACGCCCCACACCAGGGAGAACGTGCGCTCGGCCCGGCGGAACCGCGGGGACTCGGCCTGCAGCCGCGTCCAGGCCGCCTCACGCGCCTCGTCGCCCTTGACCACCCACGGCTTCATGCCGGCGGTCATCATCGGCTTCCCGAGGGCCACCGAGACGATTACGCCGAGGCCGATCACGCTGCTGACCCCGCTGTCCTTGGCGAGCATCAGCCGCGGGTCCCCGGCGACGAAGCTGAGCAGCAGCGTCACGATGTTCACGAAGAGGATGAGCGCGGCCATGCCGTTGACCTCGCGGCTCCGCAGCACCCCCCATGCGGTGCGCGCGGCGGGCACGACGCTGCTGAGCCCGAGCGCCATCAGCGTGCTGGTGCCGAAGCCGTCCTTGAGCAGGTAGTAGGCCCCCATGGGAACCGCGACGTCGATGAGCAGCGGCGCGAGGTTCCTGAACTTCCTGTTCGTCGTCATGTGCCAAGCTTCGCGCCGGGCACCGTTCCGCCGGTAGAAACGATCGTCCGGGCCTCACCGTGACAAATGTCAGTACGGGGCCGGTGCTCGGCGTCAGAGCAGCAGGTCGGGGAGCTCCGTCATGGAGCCGAAGAGCGCGTTCGCTCCGGCGAGCCGGGCGGGCGGCGTCATCGCGGTGAAGCCGAGCACGTCCATGCCGGCCGCCACGGCCGCCTGCACGCCGAGGGGGCTGTCCTCCACGACCACGCAACGCTCCGCCGCGACGCCCGACTTCTCGGCCGCGTAGAGGAACAGGTCGGGGTCGGGCTTGCCCCGGCCGACGTCCTGCGAGCTGAACACCCGGGACTCGTCGAACCAGCGGGTGAGGCCGGTCGTGCGGTGCCCGACCCGGATCCGCTCATGGCTTCCGGACGAGGCCACGCAGTACGGCACGCCCTCGGCGGCCAGGCGCCCGAGAACGTCGGCGACTCCGGGGACCGGCTGCAGGTCGCGTGCGAACGCGGCGAACACCCGGGTGTGGAAGACGTCGTCGAAGTCCTCCGGAAGCCGCTTCCCGCTGTTCTCCAGGACGAGTTCGTGGACCCGGTGCATGGCGGAGCCCATGTAGTCGCGCAGCGAGTCCTCGTAGGACGTGGGGTGCCCGAGTTCGGTGAGGTAGCCGGCGAGAAGCCGGTTGGAGATCGGTTCGCTGTCGACGAGCACGCCGTCGTTGTCGAAGATGACCAGGTCGTAGCGCATCCTCCGAGCCTAAGGGCTGTCGGGAGGCTGGTCTCCGAGTCGTGGACGACCGGAATCCGCACGCCCGGGGCGTGCGGCTCGGGAGCCGAGGCGGAGTAGTCAGCGTGCAGAAATGCAGAGAGCCCCGTACCGGT
>NZ_JBJZOJ010000078.1:0-32435 GCF_047200655.1 Streptomyces sp. MS06 | reverse complement strand
CCCCCCCCCCCCCCCCCTCGTCCCCCCCCCCCCCCCCCCCGAGCCCGCGGAGGCGGGAGCGTCCTCGTCCGGCGCGCCGTCCGGGACGGCGCCGGGTGTCGTGTCCGCGGCCTCTCCAGCGCCGGCGCGGGGTGCGGTGTCCGGCGTCCCGGCCTCGCCGGCACCGTCCTGCGGCGCGCCGCCGGGCCGGGCAGCGTCGTCGCCCTCGGGGCGGCCCGGGGCCGGTCCGTCGTCCGGACCGGTGGTGGGTCGCCCCCGGTGGCCGGTCGTGCGGGCGGGCCCGGGGCGGGCGTCGGGGCCCGCGCCGTCGGTGGGTGCGCCGGGGTGGGGTGAGCGGGGGTCCCTCCGGGCCGTGGGGGCTGCGGCGGGGGTCGTCGGTGCCGCACGGTGGTCCGCCGTCTCGTCGTCGCTCGACGGCGGCTGCGCGCTCCGGCCGCTCTCGTCCACGGTGTCCCCTCGTTCGAAGCGTCTTCCGCGTCTGCCGGGCGGAAGGGTCTGCTGTCGATGGTATGCGTCCTTCGCGGCACGTTCCGCCCCGGCACCCCCGTGTTCCCGGTGCCGCCGCCCGCCTCGCGCACACGGCCGGGGCACCGGTGCTCCTCTTCCCGCCGAGGGGCTCGGACTGCCGCCGAGCGGCTCGGAGCCGGTCCCGGCGGGAGTGGGCGCGGTCGTCGTGGCGGCGGCTTCCGCGTTCGGCGGTGGAGAGGGTGGTCGGCCGGACGCGGAAGCGCCGGGGCGTGATCACGGGAGTCCGGGTATCGGCCTCGATGTCGGTGGCGGGCCGTAAGGTCTGTGGTCATGGAGACGAGCAGTGAGGGTGCGGCCGGGGCCGGCGCGGTGTCCGCCCCGCCGGCGGGGCCGGTGGACGCCCCGCCGGCAGGGCCGGTGGACGCCGCGCCGACCGGGGCGGGCCGTCCCCCGGAGGAGGGGACCGGGGGCCCGGTGCGGGAGGCTTCCGGGGCGGGGCGGCGGCCGCCGGGTCTGTCGCCCTCGCGCGCCGGTGACTTCATGCAGTGCCCGCTGCTGTACCGGTTCCGGGTGATCGACCGGCTGCCGGAGAGGCCCACCGAGGCGGCGACCCGCGGCACGCTGGTGCACGCGGTGCTGGAGCGGCTCTTCGACGCGCCGGCCGCCGAGCGGACCGCGCCCCGGGCCAAGTCCCTGATCCCGGGCCAGTGGGACCGGCTGCGGGAGTCCAGGCCGGAGCTGGCCGAGCTGTTCGCCGAGGATCCGGACGGGGAACGGCTCGCCCGCTGGCTGGCGGAGGCGGAGGGCCTGGTGGAGCGCTGGTTCTCGCTGGAGGACCCGACCCGGCTGGAGCCGGCCGAGCGTGAGTTGTTCGTCGAGGCGGAGCTGGACTCGGGGCTGCGGTTGCGCGGGATCATCGACCGGGTGGACGTGGCGCCGACCGGCGAGGTGCGGATCGTCGACTACAAGACGGGCAGGGCTCCCCGGCCGGAGTACGCCGAGGGCGCGCTGTTCCAGATGAAGTTCTACGCGCTGGTGGTGTGGCGGTTGAAACGGGTCGTCCCGCGGCGCCTCCAGCTCGTCTACCTCGGCAGCGGGGACGTGCTGACCTACGACCCGGTTCCCGCCGACCTGGAGCGTGTGGAGCGCAAACTGCTGGCGTTGTGGGAGGCGATCCGGCGGGCCACCGAGACGGGCGACTGGCGGCCGCGGCAGACGAAGCTGTGCGGCTGGTGCGACCACCGGGCGCACTGCCCGGAGTTCGGCGGCACTCCCCCGCCGTACCCGCTGCCGGTGAGGGCGGCCGGGGCGGACACCGTGCCGCAGGGCAGAATGGGCGCGGACTAGCGAAGGAGAGTCACGTGGCCATCCGCGTCCTACTGGTCGACGACCAGCCCCTGCTGCGCACCGGCTTCCGCATGATCCTGGAGGCGGAGCAGGACCTCGCGGTAGTCGGCGAGGCCGGAGACGGTCTCCAGGCGCTCGATCAGGTGCGGGCCCTGCAACCCGATGTGGTGCTGATGGACATTCGCATGCCGCGGATGGACGGAGTGGAGGCGACCCGGCGGATCACCGGCCCCGACCGGGACGGCCCGGCCAAGGTGCTGGTGCTGACCACCTTCGACCTCGACGAGTACGTGGTGGAGGCGCTCCGGGCCGGGGCCAGCGGCTTCCTGCTGAAGGACGCCCCCGCCAACGAGCTGGTGCAGGCGATCCGCGTGGTGGCGGGCGGCGAGGCGATGCTGGCGCCGAGCATCACGCGGCGGCTGCTCGACAAGTACGCCACCCATCTGCCGTCCGGTGAGGAACCGGTGCCTCAGACCCTGCACTCCCTCACCGACCGCGAGGTGGAGGTGCTGAAGCTGGTGGCGCGCGGTCTGTCCAACGCCGAGATCGCCGCCGACCTGTTCGTCAGCGAGACCACGGTGAAGACGCACGTCGGCCATGTGCTGACCAAGCTGGGGCTGCGCGACCGGGTGCAGGCCGCGGTGTACGCGTACGAGAGCGGTCTGGTGCGTCCCGGGGCGCAGTGACCGCCGCGCCCGCGGAGGCCGGTCACCGGCGGGACGGGACCGGTCGCCACGACCGGGCGTGGGTGTACGGCGAAGGGCGCCCCTCCGCGTGGAGGGGCGCCCTTCGCGTCACCGGCTGCGGGCCGGCCGGCGTCAGCTGCCGACGCCGTGGCCCAGCTCCCAGAGCTGGAGCGTCGAGGAGGAGTTGAGCGCGTAGGAGGTGCCGGTGATGTCGTCGCGGGCGGCGATGTACTCCTTGCCCTGCCACAGCGGGAGGATCGGCACGTCCTCGGCGACGATGTCCTGGATCTCCGTCAGGCTCTTGGAGGCGGCGAGCCGGTCGGCCTGGCGGCGCGACTGCGGAATCAGGTTCTTGATGATGTCCTGGTTGGAGTAGGGCGACTTGAGGAAGTTGTCGGCGTCGAGGAAGGGCGCGAGGAAGTTGTCGGCGTCCGGGAAGTCGGGGAACCAGCCCATGCCCCAGACCTCGTACGAGCCCTTGCGCTCGGCCGGGACGAAGCTGTCCCAGGGGGTGCCCTGGATGTCGACGTCGAACAGCCCGCTGCCGTTGAGCTGCTCCTTGAGGACCTCGAACTCCTTCTTCGTGGCCGCGCCGTAGTGGTCGGTCGTGTAGTGGAGCGTCAGCTTGACCGGGGTGTCGATGTCGGCCTTGCTCAGCAGGTGCTTGGCCTTGCTGACGCTGGGGTCGCCGTACTTGTTGAAGAAGGAGTTGGAGTGGCCGGTGACGGTGCTCGGCACCAGCGAGTACAGCGGCTGGGCCTGCGTGCCGTACACCTTGGAGACCAGCGCCGCACGGTTGACGACCTGGGCCATCGCCTGGCGCACGGCCTTGTCCTTGACCGAGGGGGCGGTGGTGTTGAAGGCGAGGTAGCGGATGGCCAGGCCCGGCATCTCGACGAAGTCGATGTGGTTGCCGGAGGCGCTGGACAGCTTGCGGATCTGATCCGGCGTCATGGTGCGCGTCATGACGTCGATGTCCTTCTTCTCCAGCGCGGTGCCCATGGCCTCGGCGTCGGCGAAGGTGACCATCTCGACCTTGTCGTTGTTCACCTTGAGGGTCCCCTTGTAGTGGGGGTTCCTGGTGAACACGGCCTTGACCATCTCCTTGCCCTTGTCGCCGGACTTGGTCTCGGCCTTGAGGCTGTAGGGGCCCGAGCCGTTCACGGCGAACCCGTCGCGCAGCTTGTCCTTGGGGTAGTCGTCGGGGCTGATGATGCCCGCGACGGGGGTGGACAGCTTGAACGGGAAGGTGGCGTCCGCGGTCTTGAGGTGGAAGATGACCTCGCGGTCGCCCTGGGTCTCGACGGTGTCGATGGTCGACAGCAGGGAGGCGACACCGGAGTCGGACTTGATGGCCCGGGCCCGGTCGATGGAGAACTTCACGTCGTTCGCGGTGACGTCGTGGCCGTCGGCGAACTTCAGGCCCTCCCGCAGCTTGCAGGCGTAGCGCTCGTTGCCGCTGTCGGTGAAGCCGCAGCTCTCGGCGGCCTCCGGGACCGGGGCGCCGTCGCCCTTCGGCATGATCATCAGCGTCTGCACGGTCTGGCGCAGGACGTTCCAGCTGCCGACGTCGTAGGCGTAGGCGGGGTCCAGGGGCGCGGGGGCGTCCTTGGTGGCGGTGAACCGGTCCGTGGTGCCGACGACGATGGCGTCGCCGCCTCCGCTGCCGCTGTCGGACCCACCGCAGGCAGTGAGCACGGGCGCGAGCAGACCGGCCACGGCCGGCAGCACCAAGATCTTGCGGTTCATGCTCGAGTTTCTCCAGGACTGTTCGATCCGTGTATGCGGCATGCAGGGGTGTCGCAGCCGATCACGGGGTTGGGGCGATGTTCTCGCGACGACATTAGTCCGCGTTTGCAGGGTGGTTCGCGGCCACCGGAGTTGAGGCCCCATCACGCTGCGAAACCGGGTGCGGACACACTGAAAACCCGACAGTGGAAGGATTCGTACAGCGTCTCACCAATCGGGACACAAGGGCGCGTTGACATGACTGAAACATCGGGGCACAGCACAGCACGCCACCGCTGTCGACCCCCGAGAGAGTGGGGAACGTCACACCCGGACCGGAAGCGCGGGCCCGCAATTCGGCCGCCGCGGAGTGGCGCGAAATATTTCGGGTGCGCCCCCCGACGCGCCTCCGTGGAATTACCGGCTATCAGCGGCGCACGCTGGGTGAACGGTTAGCGCATTTCCGTCATCAAACCGTGGAGAAATGCGAGGGTGACCTCTTCCAGGGAGGTCACGACGGTGCGGCGGGTGGCCGGGTCGATGGGTGCCACGGACGGCACGGCGACCACGTGGCAGCCCGCGGCCTCGGCCGCCGCGACGCCGGTGGCGGTGTCCTCGACGACGGCGCATCTCGCCGGGTCGGCACCGAGTCCGGAGGCCGCGAGGAGGTAGGGCTCGGGGTGGGGCTTGGTCCGGGCGACCTCGTCGCCGGCCACGGTGAGCGCGAAGTACTGCGGGCCCAGCGAGGTCAGGACGCGGTCGATGACGCGTCGGTGGGAGGCCGAGACGAGGGCGGTGGGGACGCCGTGCGCGGACAGCTCGGCCAGCAGCCGGGCCGCGCCCGGCATCAGCGGCAGGGTCCGGTCGATACGGTCCTCGAAGCCCTCGTTGAGCAGGACCGCGAGCTCGGCCAGGGTGATGTCGGCGCCGGTGGCGTCGATCAGGAACCCGGCGCTGCGGCTCATCGGGCCTCCCACCACGACATGGCGCCAGGCGTCGTCCAGGGTGTGGCCGAGGCCGGCGAACACCTCCACCTCGACGTCCCACCAGAAGCCCTCGGTGTCCACCAGGGTGCCGTCCATGTCGAGGAGAACGGCTTCCAGCGCTGGGCCTTCGGCCGTACGGGTTCCGAGCGCGGGGACCGTACTGGTCATCCGACGCACCTCCTTGAGGGACGTGCAGGCCGGTTCCCAGCGGGGAACCGGCCTGCGGTGGACCGACCAGTGTACGACGCGCGCGAGCGGAGCGCCTCGTTTGAACGGCGGAGCCCGGGGCACACCTGCGGTACCACCGGGGGACGCCTCAGCGTGCGTTGAAGTACTTCGCCTCGGGGTGGTGGATCACGATGGCGTCGGTGGACTGCTCGGGGTGGAGCTGGAACTCCTCCGACAGGTGGACGCCGATGCGTTCCGGCCGGAGGAGGTCCGCGATCTTGGCGCGGTCCTCCAGCTCCGGGCAGGCGCCGTAGCCCAGGGAGAAGCGGGCGCCGCGGTACTTCAGCTCGAACATGTCCCGGATGTCGGAGGGGTCCTCCCCGGCGAAGCCCAGTTCGGCCCGCACCCGGGCGTGCCAGTACTCCGCCAGGGCCTCGGCGAGCTGCACGGACAGTCCGTGCAGCTCCAGGTAGTCGCGGTACGAGTCGGACTCGAACAGCCGCGCGGTCTCCTCGCCGATGCGCGAGCCGACGGTGGCCACCTGGAAGCCCACCACGTCCGTCTCGCCGGACTCCTCCGGGCGGAAGAAGTCCGCCAGGCACAGCCGCCGGCCGCGGCGCTGGCGGGGGAAGGTGAACCGGGTGCGCTCATGGCCGTCGTCGTCCAGGACGATCAGGTCGTCGTCCTTGGAGACGCAGCGGAAGTAGCCGTGCACGACGGCCGCCTCCAGGAGGTTGTCGGTCTGCAGCCGGTCCAGCAGTCCGCGCAGCCGCGGACGCCCGTCGGTCTCGACCAGTTCCTCGTAGGTGGGCCCGGCGCCGGTGCGGGCCTGCTTCAGCCCCCACTGGCCCTTGAACAGGGCGCCCTCGTCGAGCCAGCTCGCGTACTCCTTGAGCTGGATGCCCTTGACGACGCGGGTGCCCCAGAACGGCGGTTCGGGTACCGGGTTGTCGATGGCCACGTCGGAGCGGACATGGCCCTCCTGCGGCTGCTCCCGGGCCGGTGCCGCGGGGGCGGGCCGTACCCGGCGCTGCCGCAGCTCGGGCAGTTCGACCCCCGGCACGCCCCGTTTGACGCCGATCAGGGCGTCCATCAGGCGCAGCCCCTCGAAGGCGTCGCGGGCGTAGCGGACCTCGCCCTGGTAGATCTCGTGCAGGTCCTGCTCGACGTAGGCGCGGGTGAGGGCGGCCCCGCCCAGGATGACCGGGTAGTCGGAGGCCAGGCCGCGGGCGTTGAGCTCCTCCAGGTTCTCCTTCATGATCACCGTGGACTTCACCAGCAGTCCGGACATCCCGATCACGTCGGCCCGGTGCTCCTCGGCCGCCTCCAGGATCGCCGCGACGGGCTGCTTGATCCCGAGGTTGACCACGTTGTAGCCGTTGTTCGAGAGGATGATGTCGACCAGGTTCTTGCCGATGTCGTGCACGTCGCCGCGCACCGTGGCCAGCACGATCGTGCCCTTGCCGGCCTCGTCGGTCTTCTCCATGTGCGGTTCCAGGTGGGCGACCGCGGTCTTCATCACCTCGGCGGACTGCAGCACGAACGGGAGCTGCATCTGCCCGGAGCCGAACAGCTCGCCGACCACCTTCATGCCGTCGAGCAGGATGTCGTTGACGATCTCCAGCGCGGGCCGGGACTCCAGTGCCTCGTCCAGGTCGGCCTCCAGGCCGTTGCGCTCACCGTCGATGATTCGCCGCTTCAGGCGCTCCTCGAGCGGCAGTGCGGCCAGCTCCTCCGCCTTGGAGGCCCGCAGCGACTTGGCGGTGGCGCCCTCGAAGAGCTGCATGAGCTTCTGCAGCGGGTCGTAGCCCTCGCTGCGGCGGTCGTGGATCAGGTCCAGGGCGGTGCGCACCTGCTCCTCGTCGAAGCGTGCGATCGGAAGGATCTTGCTGGCGTGCACGATCGCCGAGTCCAGTCCGGCCTTGACGCACTCGTCCAGGAAGACCGAGTTCAGCAGGATCCGGGCGGCCGGGTTCAGGCCGAAGGAGATGTTGGACAGGCCCAGCGTGGTCTGTACGGCCGGATGGCGGCGCTTGAGCTCGCGGATCGCCTCGATCGTGGCGATGCCGTCCCTCCGGGACTCCTCCTGGCCGGTGCAGATGGTGAACGTCAGGCAGTCGACGAGGACGTCCTCCTCGCGGATGCCCCAGTTCCCGGTCAGGTCGGCGATCAGCCGCTGGGCGATCTCGACCTTCTTCTCCACGGTTCGGGCCTGCCCCTCCTCGTCGATGGTCAGCGCGATGAGCGCCGCACCGTGCTCCCGGGCGAGCCCGGTGACCTTCGCGAAGCGGGATTCGGGGCCGTCGCCGTCCTCGTAGTTGACCGAGTTGATGACCGCGCGGCCGCCGAGCTTCTCCAGGCCGGCGCGGATCACGTCCACCTCGGTGGAGTCCAGCACCACCGGCAGCGTGGAGGCGGTGGCGAACCGGCCGGCCAGTTCCTCCATGTCGGCCACCCCGTCCCGGCCGACGTAGTCCACGCACAGGTCGAGCATGTGCGCGCCCTCGCGGATCTGCTCGCGCGCCATCTCCACGCAGTCGTCCCAGCGGCCCTCCAGCATGGCCTCGCGGAACTTCTTGGAGCCGTTGGCGTTGGTGCGCTCGCCGATCGCCAGGTAGGAGGTGTCCTGCCGGAAGGGGACCGTCTGGTAGAGGGAGGCGGCTCCCGGCTCCGGGCGCGGCTCGCGCTCGACGGGGGTCTGCTCCCGCACCCGTTCGACGAGCTGCCGCAGGTGCTCGGGCGTGGTGCCGCAGCAGCCGCCGACCAGGGACAGGCCGTAGTCGCGGACGAAGTTCTGGTGGGCGTCGGCGAGCTCGGGCGCGGTCAGCGGGTAGTGCGCGCCGTCCTTGGTCAGCACCGGCAGGCCCGCGTTGGGCATGCAGGACAGCGGGACCCGGGCGTGGTGGGCCAGATAGCGCAGGTGCTCGCTCATCTCGGCGGGGCCGGTGGCGCAGTTCAGGCCGATCATGTCGATGCCGAGGGGCTCCAGGGCGGTCAGTGCCGCGCCGATCTCGGAGCCCAGCAGCATGGTGCCGGTCGTCTCCACGGTGACCGACACGATCAGCGGCACCTCGTACCCGGCCGCCTCCATCGCGCGGCGGGCGGCGACCACCGACGCCTTGGTCTGCAGCAGGTCCTGCGTGGTCTCCACCAGGAGCGCGTCCGCGCCGCCGGCCAGCAGTCCCTCCGCGTTCCGCCGGTAGGCGTCGCGGATCGCGCCGAAGGTGGTGTGGCCGAGGGTGGGCAGCTTGGTGCCGGGGCCCATGGAGCCCAGCACCCAGCGCCGGCGGCCGTCCCGGGAGGTGAAGTCGTCGGCCGTCTCGCGGGCGATGCGGGCACCCGCCTCGGACAGCTCGACGATCCGTTCGGGGATGTCGTACTCGCCCAGAGCGGTGAGGTTCGCGCCGAAGGTGTTGGTCTCCACGCAGTCCACACCCGCGTCGAAGTACGCCGAGTGCACGGAGCGGACGATGTCCGGGCGGGTCACGTTCAGGACCTCGTTGCAGCCCTCGAGGTGCTGGAAGTCCTCGAGGGTCGGGTCCTGCGCCTGGAGCATGGTGCCCATCGCCCCGTCGGCGACCACCACCCGGGTGGCGAGGGCCTGGCGGAGCTCGGACGCTCGGGTCCGGCTGTCGGCGGAAGGGGTCAGCGGCGACGAGGCCATGAAGGGGCTCCCTTGGGGTGCGACGGCTGTCGGCTATGCGGCGTCCCGGTACGGGTCCGGAAGGTGCACCGCGCCAGCGTAACCGGGAGGCGACACCGATGGGCAAGGCGTCCACGGGGCGGACGGGTGCGCGGACCGGCCGCCGGTGCCCGGGCGCATGGCACCATCCCTGGCGGGACGGGGCGCGAGCGGGTGCGGCGGAGCCCCGGTACGCGGCACACCCGTGTTCCCCCACACGCCTGGTTTCGGCCACATGTGAGGGAACCGGCGACGTTCGGCTATTGGCAGGAGGCCGCCGTCGACAGGTAGTGTTCGACATTGCCGAACGGCGAAGGCTGTCGCGTAGGGACGGCCCAACGGGACGGAGGCAGGACGGCGATGGCACGGAACATCCAGTCGCTCGAACGGGCGGCAGCGATGCTGCGGCTGCTCGCGGGCGGTGAGCGACGACTGGGCCTGTCGGACATCGCCTCGTCCCTCGGCCTGGCCAAGGGGACCGCGCACGGCATCCTGCGCACCCTGCAGCAGGAGGGCTTCGTCGAACAGGACGAGGCCTCCGGCCGGTACCAGCTCGGCGCCGAGCTGCTGCGCCTGGGCACCACCTACCTGGACGTGCACGAGCTGCGGGCGCGCGCCCTGGTGTGGACCGACGACCTGGCGCGCTCCAGCGGCGAGAGCGTCTACCTGGGCGTGCTGCACCAGCAGGGCGTGCTGATCGTGCACCACGTGTTCCGGCCCGACGACAGCCGGCAGGTGCTGGAGATAGGGGCCATGCAGCCGCTGCACTCCACCGCGCTGGGCAAGGTGCTGTCGGCCTACGACCCGGTCGCGCACAGCGAGGTGGTGGAGGCCGACCGCAAGGCGTTCACCGACCGCACGGTGTGCGAACTGGACGCCTTCGAGCAGGTCCTCGACGTCACCCGGGCGCGCGGCTACGCCGCCGACACGGAGGAGACCTGGGAGGGCGTGGCGTCCATCGCCGCACCCATCCACGACCGGCGCCGGATGCCGGTGGGCGCGGTGGGGATCACCGGCGCGGTGGAGCGGGTGCTCCCGGACGGGGAGCTGCGCCCGGAGCTGATCGCGGCGGTGCGGGACTGCGCCCGCGCCGTGTCCCGCGACCTGGGCGCCGGACGCTTCTGAGCAGGGCCCGTACGGCGGGCCGCAGGGCGGGGAGGACCGGGACGCCGGACGGCGTTCCGGTCTTCGGCCTAACCTGAGAGCGGACAAAAGCCGCCTACACGGGCGAATCACATCGGTTGACCGATAGGTCACGGCGATCAGTAACGATCGCATTTTCGATAACAGAACCCTTGACGGGCGCGTGAGACCGAAGCAAGACTCCCGTCCATCGGTCGGCATTGTCGAACACCTAACGGCAATAAGCGCTAGGGTGTGACAACGCCAAAGGCCGGAATCGCTCTCACCCCCGAGGGCGCCGGAACCTGGTGGGACCCGGGAGTCCGGCTTCCCTGGCACGAAGGACAAAGGAGTCGCGGGTGTCCAGCTCCGACATCTTCATCGGCGAGACCATAGGTACCGCCATACTCATCCTGCTCGGTGGCGGCGTGTGCGCCGCCGTCACGCTCAAGGCCTCCAAGGCGCGGAACGCCGGCTGGGTCGCCATCGCCTTCGGGTGGGGCTTCGCCGTCATGACGGCGGTGTACGTCTCCGGCCCGCTGTCCGGCGCCCACCTCAACCCGGCCGTCACGGTGGCGCTGGCCATCAAGGACGGCCAGTGGACCAACGTTCCGACCTACCTCGCCGGACAGCTCCTCGGCGCCATGATCGGTGCGACGCTGGTCTGGCTCGCCTACTACGGCCAGTTCCAGGCCCACCTCACCGACAAGGAGATCGTCGGCGGCCCGGGCGCACAGGCCACGGCGGCCAAGGCCGTCGAGGCCCAGGAGCAGGGCGCGGGCCCGGTTCTCGGCATCTTCTCGACCGGCCCCGAGATCCGGAACACGGTGCAGAACCTCGCCACGGAGATCATCGGCACCATCGTGCTGGTCCTCGCCGTCCTCACCCAGGGGCTCAACGACAACGGCAACGGCCTGGGCGTGCTCGGCGGCCTGATCGTCGCCCTCGTGGTGGTCTCGATCGGCTTCTCGCTGGGCGGCCCCACCGGCTACGCGATCAACCCGGCCCGTGACCTCGGCCCGCGCATCGTGCACGCCCTGCTCCCGCTGCCCAACAAGGGCGGCTCCGACTGGAGCTACGCCTGGATCCCCGTGGTCGGCCCGCTGATCGGTGCCGCCATCGGAGCGGGTATCTACAACGTCGCGTTCGCCTGAGAGAACGTCACCGTAAGAGCACCGCACGGCCCGGGCATCGCGGTTCGCGCAGGGAACCGGCGAACCGCACCGCCCGCGCCGGCCCCAAGGCCCCTCACCCACGGAACCTCCAGGAGCACACAGTGACCGACGCCCACACCGCCGGCCCCTTCATCGCCGCCATCGACCAGGGCACCACCTCCAGCCGCTGCATCGTCTTCGACCGGGACGGCCGCATCGTCTCCGTCGACCAGAAGGAGCACGAGCAGATCTTCCCGAAGCCGGGCTGGGTCGAGCACGACGCCACCGAGATCTGGACCAACGTCCAGGAGGTCGTCGCCGGCGCCGTCGAGAAGGCCGGCATCACCCGCGACGACATCAAGGCCATCGGCATCACCAACCAGCGCGAGACCACCGTGCTGTGGGACAGGCACACCGGTCAGCCCGTCCACAACGCCATCGTCTGGCAGGACACCCGCACCGACGCGCTCTGCAAGGACCTCGGCCGCAACGTCGGCCAGGACCGCTTCCGCCGCGAGACGGGGCTGCCCCTCGCCTCCTACTTCGCCGGCCCCAAGGCCCGCTGGCTGCTCGACAACGTCGAGGGCCTCAAGGAGCGCGCCGAGGCGGGGGACATCCTCTTCGGCACCATGGACACCTGGGTCATCTGGAACCTGACCGGCGGCGTCGACGGCGGCCGGCACGTCACCGACGTCACCAACGCCTCCCGCACCATGCTGATGAACCTGCACACCATGGAGTGGGACGAGAAGATCTGCGAGTCGATCGGCGTCCCGCAGCAGATCCTGCCCGAGATCCGCTCCTCCGCCGAGGTCTACGGCGAGATCAGGGGAGGCGGGCTGGGCGACCTGCTCGGCGGCATCCCGGTGGCCTCCGCGCTCGGCGACCAGCAGGCGGCCCTCTTCGGCCAGACCTGCTTCTCCGAGGGCGAGACCAAGTCCACCTACGGCACCGGCACCTTCATGGTGATGAACACCGGCGACAAGATCATCAACTCCTACGCGGGCCTGCTGACCACCGTCGGCTACAAGATCGGCGACCAGCCGACGGTCTACGCCCTGGAGGGCTCGATCGCCGTCACCGGCTCGCTGGTGCAGTGGATGCGCGACCAGATGGGCCTGATCTCCACCGCGGCCGAGATCGAGACGCTCGCGCTGTCGGTCGAGGACAACGGCGGCGCCTACTTCGTGCCCGCCTTCTCCGGACTGTTCGCCCCGCACTGGCGCTCCGACGCCCGCGGCGTGATCGCCGGCCTGACCCGGTACGTCACCAAGGCGCACCTGGCCCGCGCCGTCCTGGAGGCCACGGCCTGGCAGACCCGGGAGATCGCCGACGCCATGGTGAAGGACTCCGGCGACGAACTGGTGACCCTCAAGGTCGACGGCGGCATGACCGCGAACAACCTGCTGATGCAGACGCTGTCGGACGTCCTGGACGCGCCGGTGGTGCGCCCGATGGTGGCCGAGACCACCTGCCTGGGCGCCGCCTACGCCGCCGGACTCGCCGTGGGCTTCTGGAACAGCACCGACGACCTGCGCGCCAACTGGCGCCGGGCCGCCGAGTGGACCCCCCGCATGGACGCGGAGACCCGCGACCGTGAGTACAAGAGCTGGCTCAAGGCCGTCGACCGGACCATGGGCTGGCTCGAGGACGAGGAGTAAGAACCCGACATGACCACGCAGACCACCCTGCAGTCCGCGCCTGCCCTGGGGACCCGCCCGGCCTCCGGCTCCCACCCGAGCCGCGCCGAGACCCGGGAGCAGCTCGCCAAGGCGTCGTACGACCTTCTCGTGATCGGCGGCGGCATCCTGGGCATCTCCACCGCCTGGCACGCCGCGCAGTCCGGCCTCAGGGTGGCTCTGGTCGACGCCGGCGACTTCGCCGGTGCCACCTCCTCCGCCTCCTCCAAGCTGCTCCACGGCGGCCTGCGCTACCTGCAGACCGGCGCGGTGAAGCTGGTGGCGGAGAACCACTTCGAGCGCCGTGCGGTCTCCCGCCAGGTGGCACCCCACCTGGCGAACCCGCTCACCTTCTACCTGCCCGTGTACAAGGGCGGGCCGCACGGCGCCGCGAAGCTCGGGGCGGGCGTCTTCGCCTACTCCGCGCTGTCCGCGTTCGGGGACGGCGTCGGCCACCTGCTCTCCCCCGCCCGGGCCCAGCAGGACGTGCCCGAGCTGCGCACCGAGAACCTCAAGGCCGTGGCCGTGTACGGCGACGACCAGATGAACGACGCGCGCATGGCGCTGATGACGGTCCGCGCGGCGGTCGAGGCGGGCGCGGTGGTGCTCAACCACGCCGAGGTCGCGGGCCTGCGGTTCACCAAGGGCCGGGTGACGGGCGCGGAGCTGCGCGACCGCCTCACCGGCGAGGAGTTCGGCGTGAACGCCCGCCTGGTGCTGAACGCGACCGGCCCCTGGGTCGACCACCTGCGCCGCATGGAGGACCCGGACGCGGCACCGTCCATCCGCCTGTCGAAGGGGGCCCACCTGGTCCTGAAGCGGACCGCACCGTGGAAGGCGGCACTGGCCACCCCCATCGACAAGTACCGCATCACCTTCGCCCTCCCCTGGGAGGACATGCTCCTGCTCGGCACCACCGACGAGGAGTACGAGGGCGACCCGGCCGACGTCGCGGTCAACGACAAGGACATAGCCCAGATCCTGGACGAGGCGGCGTTCTCCGTCCGGGACCAGCAGCTCGACCGGGACCTGATCACCTACGCCTTCGCCGGACTGCGGGTGCTGCCCGGCGGCCCCGGCGACACCGCCAAGGCCAAGCGCGAGACCGTGGTCACCGAGGGCAGGGGCGGCATGCTGTCCGTCGCCGGCGGCAAGTGGACCACCTTCCGGCACATCGGCCGGACGGTCATGCAGAAACTGGAGTCGCTTCCGGGCCACCCGCTCGGCGACGACTTCGAGCCGATCGCCTCGCTGCCGAAGAAGCTGCCCCTGCCGGGGGTCGCCAACCCGCGCGCGGTCGCCCACCGGCTGCTGGTGGACCGCCCGGCGCCCGGACCGCGGATGGCCCCGGACACCGCGCGCCACCTGGCCACCCACTACGGTTCGCTGGCCTTCGACATCGCCCGCCTGGCCAACGAGAGCCCGGAGCTCGGCGAACGCGTCCACCCCGACGCCCCCGAGATCTGGGCACAGGTGGTCTACGCCCGGGACAACGAGTGGGCCGAGACGGCGGACGACGTGCTGCGCCGCCGGACGACGCTGACCATCCGCGGACTGGCGACCGAGGAGGTCCGCACGAAGGTGCAGGACCTGCTCGACCGGAAGTGAGCCGGAGCTGAGCAGGCGTCAGTGACCCTCCGCCGGCCCCACCTCCCCTGACCGGGGGCCGGCACCGGAGGCCCGGTCCCGCCGAGGCGGGCCGGACCGTGTGAGGGGCGGCTCCCGCGCCGACGCGCGCCGACGGAGCCGCCCCTCACGCACGCCCGGGCACCGCGTCCCGCGGCACCCGCGGCCGCCCGGAGCCGCGCGGGTCCGGCACCGGCGCCGCACCGGACGGTGCGGCGGCGGGGTGTCCGAACCCGGACGGCGGGGCAGTGATCCGTTCACTCTCCCGCGCAAGGGGGCTGCGGGCCCACCCGGCGCACGCCGTAAGGTTGGGTGGTCAGGCGAGGGCACGTCGGAAGGAGGCGCTGGGTGATCGAGCTCGAGGGGGTTCCCGAGCTGGTCGACCCGGTCATGGTGGCCGCGTTCGAGGGCTGGAACGATGCCGGCGACGCCGCCTCCACCGCGGTCGCGCATCTGGAACGGGAGTGGAAGGGCGAGGTGTTCGCGGCGCTGGACGCCGAGGACTACTACGACTTCCAGGTCAACCGCCCCACCGTCTTCATGGAAGCGGGCGTGCGCAAGATCACGTGGCCGACGACCCGGCTGTCGGTGGTCCGGGTCGGCGGCGAGAAGCCGCGCGACCTCGTGCTGGTCCGCGGCATCGAACCGTCCATGCGCTGGCGCTCGTTCTGCAACGAGCTGCTGGGCTTCGCGCACGAACTCGGCGTGGAACTGGTGGTGGTCCTGGGCGCCCTGCTCGGCGACACCCCGCACACCCGTCCGGTGCCGGTGAGCGGGGTCACCTCCGACGCCGACCTGGCCCGCCGCATGGACCTGGAGGAGACCAAGTACGAGGGTCCCACGGGCATCGTCGGGGTCCTGCAGGAGGCGTGCACGCACGCGGGCGTCCCGGCGGTCAGCCTGTGGGCGGCGGTGCCGCACTACGTGTCCCAGCCGCCCAACCCGAAGGCCACCCTGGCCCTGCTGAACCGCCTGGAGGACCTGGTCGGCGTGCGCATCCCGCTGGGCGAGCTGCCCGAGGACGCGCGCGCCTGGCAGGTCGGCGTGGACCAGCTCGCCGCCGAGGACAGCGAGGTGGCCGAGTACGTCCAGGCGCTGGAGGAGGCCCGGGACACCGCCGAGTTGCCGGAGGCGTCGGGAGAGGCCATCGCGCGCGAGTTCGAGCGCTATCTGCGGCGCCGGGACGGCGGCGGCCAGCCCGGCGGCCACGCCACCGCGGACGGGGAGAGCCCGCCCTACCTGCGGGACAACCCGGGCGAGCGGACCCGGCCGCCGAGGCCGCCGAAACCCGGCCCGGCCGACGACGAGGACTCCTCGGGCGACTGACCCGCGCCCACCCACCACCGCCCGCGGCCGGGCCCCGCTCCCGGCCGGGGTTCCGGGTCCGGCCGGGGTTCCGGGTCCGCGTCCGGCCGAAAGCGCCGCGGAGGGCGCCTCCACCGCCGTGGGGAGGCGCCCTCCGCGGGTGGGGGCCGCTACAGGGCTACGCCGAGCAGGGCGTCCACGGCTCGCGAGACCAGGCCCGGAGCGCCGGTGTCGGTGCCGCCGTGCCGGTGCTGCCGGTCGACCCAGCGGTCGACCGCGGCCAGGGCCGCGGGTGAGTCGAGGTCGGCGGCGAGCGCGGCGCGGATCTCCTCCACCAGCGCGTCCGCGGCGGGCCCGTCGGGCCGCGAGACCGCGGCACGCCACCTGCCGAGGCGTGCGACGGCGTCCTGGAGCACCTGATCGGTCCACTCCCAGTCGGACCGGTAGTGGTGGTCGAGGAGTGCCAGGCGGATGGCGGCGGGGTCCACGCCGTCGCGGCGCAGTTGGGAGACGAAGACCAGGTTGCCCTTGGACTTGGACATCTTCTCGCCGTCGAGGGCGACCATGCCCGCGTGCACGTAGGCGCGGGCCATCGGGAACTCACCGGTCAGGACCTGGGCGTGGGAGGCGCCCATCTCGTGGTGCGGGAAGGCGAGGTCGGAGCCGCCGCCCTGCACGTCGAAGGTCATACCGAGGTGCTCCAGGGCGATGGCCACGCACTCGATGTGCCAGCCGGGCCGGCCGTGGCCGAGCGTTCCGCCGTCCCAACTGGGCTCGCCGGGCCGGGCCGCCATCCACAGTATCGGGTCGAGCGGGTTCTTCTTGCCGGGTCGGTCGGGATCGCCGCCGCGTTCGGCGGACAGCAGCCGCATGGCCGCGGCGTCCAGGTGGGAGACCTGGCCGAAGTGCGGGTCGGACTCGACGGAGAAGTAGACGTCGCCGTCGAGCTCGTACGCCGCGCCGGCCTCGCGCAGCCGTTCGACGATGGGGACGATGCCGGGTATGGCCTCCACCGCGCCGACGTAGTGCTGCGGCGGCAGCATGCGCAGCGCGGTCATGTCCTCCCGGAACAGGGCCGTCTCGCGCTCGGCGAGTGCGGTCCAGTCGAGGTCGTCGCGCAGCGCACGCTCCAGCAGCGGGTCGTCGACGTCGGTGACGTTCTGGACGTAGTGGACCTGCCGCTTGGTGTCGAGCCACACGCGCTGCACGAGGTCGAACGCGTTGTAGGTGGCCGCGTGACCCATGTGGGTGGCGTCGTAGGGAGTGATGCCGCAGACGTAGATACGGGCGACGGGACCGGGACTCAGGGTCACCGGCCCCCCGGTCGCGGTGGAGTGGATCCTCAGGTCGCGACCCTGACCGGGCAGGGCGGGGACCTCGGAAGCGGGCCAGGCATGCATGCCATGAGCCTAACCGGACTGGAGTTCCGTATACGAACCGGAGCGGTCCGACCGGCTGGAAGGGCACTCTTGCGCGGCTCCCGCCGTTCGGCTCCGGCGGCCGTCCTACACCGGCGGCCACGGGATGGCCGGCCACTGCCCGCTCGGCTCCGGGTGCTTCCCGGTCCCGAGGAGCGCGTCGACCCGCTCGCGGGTGGCGGCGATCTCCGCGACGGTGAGCAGCGGGGCGAGCCGGGCGGCGAGGGCACCGCCGTCGCCCAGGCCGGTCCTGAGCGCGCCGAGCACCTCCACGGCCTCCGGGGTCAGGAGCTCCCCGGCCCAGCCCCACAGCAGCGTGCGCAGCTTGTCGTCGACGTGGAAGCTGACGCCGTGGTCGATGCCGTACAGCCGGCCCTCCGCCGCGGGCAGCAGGTGGCCGCCCTTGCGGTCGGCGTTGTTGATCACCGCGTCGAGGACGGCGAGCCGGCGCAGCCGCTCGTCGTCGGCGTGCACGAGCAGCGCGGTGCGGTCCTCGTCGACCTCGGCGAGGCCGATCGCCTTCCAGCCGGGACCCGGTTCGCCGTCCTCCACCAGCGCGAGCAGTTCGGCGCCGGGTTCGACGTCGATCCACAGCTGGCACATGCCCTGCCCGTACGGCCCGTCCCGCAGCACGGTCGGCGGCACCAGCCGCCAGCCGGTGGCCTCGGAGACCTCGTAGGCGGCGACCTCGCGCTGGGCGAGGGTGCCGTCGGGGAAGTCCCACAGCGGCCGCTCCCCGGCCACCGGTTTGTACACGCAGGACGCCTCCCGGCCCTCGTGCGCGACCGTGCACAGCAGGGCCGCGTTGGAGGCCTCGCGGATGCGTCCGCGGACCGTCAGCTCGCCGCGGACGAGGAGTTCAGCGGCGGTCACGCTCCGCGGCGGTATCCGTTCTGGCGCGGACATACGTGTCCTTCCGGGTCGAGCGGCAGACTGCACAGCGGGCAGGGCGGCCGGCCGGCGTTGACGACGTCGAGGGCGCGTTTGGCGAAGGCGCGGGCCTGCGCTCCGCTGAGGCGGACCCGCAGCATCGGGGGCCCGTTCTCCTCGTCCTGCAGCAGGCGCTCCTCCGCCTCGGCGAGGTCCTCCTCGGAGTCGGCGTCGAGCTCGACGAGCGCCTGCGCCTCGACGATCATGCGCTGCTCGTCGCCGTCCCAGGCCAGTGCCATCGTCCCGACCCGGAACTCCTCCTCGACGGGGGTGTCGAGGGGCGCGGTGTCGGCGATCTCGGTGGGCGCCACCGCGGGCACCGAGGCGTTGCCGCCGCTGCGCCGTACGACCTCGTCCAGCAGCTCTTCCATACGCTCGGCGAGTGCGGCCACCTGCGTCTTCTCCAGGGCCACACTGGTCGTCCGGGAGCCGGAGGAGGCCTGGAGGAAGAACGTACGGCGCCCGGGCAGTCCGACCGTACCGGCCACGAAGCGGTCCGGCGGGTCGTAGAGGAACACCTGACGGGACACGTCCTGTCTCCATGGGAATCGTTCGCGGATCGTTCGAGGGGTGATGCGGGTCCTGCGGGTGCAGGCTTGCGAAGTGGTGCGGGCGGTGCGGTGCGGGTCGTGCGTACCGGTCGACCGCTTCACCCTACTGCGGTCGACGATCACGGTGCGCCCGTGGCACCCCCGACGGGTGCGTCCCCGGACGCGGGCTGCTGGCTGGGTACGAGTGAGGTGAGGTCGCCGGTGTCCCCCAGCCGCACGAGGAACGGCCGCAGCCGGGTGTAGCGGATGGCGGTGACGGAACACGGTTCGACGGAGATGCGCTGGAAGAGGTCGAGATGGAGTCCGAGGGCGTCCGCCACGAGCGATTTGATCACGTCGCCGTGCGAGCACATCACGTAGACGGCGTCGGCGCCGTGGTCGCGCTCGACGCGGGCGTTCCAGTCCCGGACCGCCTCGGCGGCCCGGGACTGCATCGCCCGCATCGACTCGCCGCCGGGGAAGGCGGCCGCGGACGGGTGCGCCTGGACCACCTCCATCAGCGGTTCCTGCGTCAGCTCGGCGAGCTTGCGGCCGGTCCAGTCCCCGTAGTGGCACTCCCCGATCCGCTCGTCGGTGTGCAGGCCCAGCCCGGGGCGGGCGTCGAGCAGCGGCCGGACCGTCTCCTGGCAGCGCTGCAGGGGACTGGCGACGACCTCGGACAGCGGCAGCCCGGCGAGCCGGCCGGGAAGGGCGGCCGCCTGCGAGGTGCCGCGCTCGTCGAGGCCGACGCCGGGCGTCCAGCCGGCGAGCACCCCCTCGGTGTTGGCGGTGGAACGTCCGTGCCGGACGAGGATCAACGTGGGCATGCGGCCCAGGGTAGGCGCACCCGACGGTGCGGAGACCGCGCGCGGAGGGGGCATTTCGTTCCGTGATCGTCGACTGTGCCCTCTACCGCGACGGCCGGCGCGCCCCGGGCTCCGCGGACTTCGCGGCGGCCCTGGAGGAGGCGCGCGCCGGGGGCGGTTTCGTGTGGATCGGACTGCACGAGCCGACCGGACGGGAGTTCGACAGTGTCAGTGAGGAGTTCGGGCTCCACCCGCTGGCGGTGGAGGACGCGCTCAAGGCGCACCAGCGCCCCAAACTGGAGGTGTACGACGACTCGCTGTTCCTGGTGCTGAAGCCGGTCGCCTACGAGCCGGAAGGCGACAGGGTCTCCAGTGGCGAGTTGATGGTCTTCCTCGGGGACGGCTTCGTGGTGACGGTGCGGCACGGCGAGGGCTCGCCGCTGGCCGAGGTGCGGCAGCGGCTGGAACGGGAGCCGGAGACGCTCGGCAAGGGCCCCACGGCGGTGGTGTACGCGATCTCCGACGCGGTCGTCGACCACTATCTGGACGTGGCGGCCGAACTCCAGGCCGATCTGGAGGAGCTGGAGGCGGAGGTCTTCGACCCGGTGGGGGGCGGCTCGCGGCACACCGCGTCCCGCATCTACACCTTCAAGCGGCAGATCCTGGAGTTCCGGCGGGCGACCGCCCCGCTGGCGGTCCCGCTGGACCGGCTCGCCGGCCCAGGCGCCCCCGGGCCGGCGGTGCCGTTCGTGGACGGCAGGGCGCGGCCGTACTTCCGGGACGTGCACGACCACCTCACCCGGGTGAACGATTCGGTGGAGGGTCTGGACCGGCTGGTGTCGGACATCCTGGCGGCGCACCTGGCGCAGACGAGCGTCCGGCAGAACGACGACATGCGGAAGATCTCCGCGTGGGCGGCCATGGCCGCGATCCCCACGATGCTCGCGGGGATCTACGGCATGAACTTCGACCACATGCCGGAGCTGCACTGGGTGTGGGCGTATCCGGCGGTGGTCGCCGTGATGGCGGTGCTGGAAGTGCTGCTGTACCGGTTGTTCAAGCGCCGGGGCTGGTTGTAGCGCCGGGGTGGCTCAGGCGAGCCCGTGGGCGGGGGCGGCTCAGGCGAGCCCGTGGGCGGGGGCGGCTCAGGCGAGCCCGTGGGCGGGGGCGGCCGGTCCGCCCAGGGCGTCGCGGCGCGCGGGCATCGCCAGCGACACCATGCGGTGCCAGCCGGCGAACCGCTCCCAGGCGTACACGGCCCGGATACCGGCCGCGAGGGTGGCGGACTTGGCCCGGGGCCAGCCGAGCACGTGTCCCATGTGGGCCATGACGGCGAGGCTGACGTCCCGGTAGACGCGGATCTCGGCGAGCGCGCACTCGCGCAGGGTGCGCCTGATCAGCGGGCCGTGCCCGGCCGCCGCGAACCGCAGCAGCTCCTCGTGGGTGTAGGCGAGGTGGTTGTCCTCGTCGGCGGAGATCATCCGGACCGCCTTGCCGACCTCGGGGTGGTCGCCGAAGTACCTGCACAGCATCACCATCTGCTCGGAGGCCCGCTGCTCGGTGACCCGGCTGTGGGACAGGTACACGATGATGTCCTGCACCGTGAGCGGCTGCTCGGACCTGAGCCTGTCGTGGGCGAGGCCGATCCCCTCGCGTTCCAGGAGCATGGTGTAGTCGGTCTCCGGCGGAACCGGGACGGGCTGCACTCCGCGCTTCTTCATCAGTGCGCCGAAGATGCGGCCGTGCTTGTCCTCGTCGGCTCCGTGCCGGGTGATCTTCGGCGCCATCGCGCGCTCGCTCTCCGGGACGAGGGCCGCGATCCGCGCGTTCTCCCAGCCGCCCTGCGACTCACCGCCGGCGGCGATGGAACAGAACAGGGCGAAGGACTCGTCGTCATCGAGGATCTCCCGGAAAACGCTCTTGGCCGAAAGCATCATGCGCACCTCTCTGCAGGACTCCGCGAAGAACGAGTCAAATGCGACATCCGGGGCGCTGCAACAGCTGTGTCGGACAACTCGGCCGAACGGAGGAACAGCGGTGTGCGGGACGGGCGTAACCGAGCGGGCCCGACCGCGTTGTTCCTCATGACGGCCGTGGCGGGGAAGACCCCCGAGCCCCCACCACGGCCGTGGAAAAACCCCGCCTCCCCCGCGTCAGGCGAGGCCGGCCAGTTCCAGTGCCTCGACGCCGGCACGGAGCGAGGCGAGCCGCTCCTCCCTGGTGAAGCCGGCCGGAGCCAGGTTCAGGGTGGTGACACCGGCCGCCGCGTAGGCCTTCATCCGGTCGGCGATCCGCGCCACCGAGCCGAGCAGGGTGGTCCGGTCGATCAGCTCGTGCGGCAGCGCCGCGGCGGCACCCTCCTTGTCGCCGGACAGGTACTTCTCCTGGACCTCGGCCGCCGCCTGCTCGTAACCCATGCGGCGGGCGAGGCGGTTGTAGAAGTTCTGGTCGGCGCTGCCCATGCCGCCGACGTAGAGCGCGGTGTAGGGCCGGAAGGTGTCCGCGAGCCGGGCGACGTCCTTGTCGTCGCCGACGGCGAGCGGGACCGTGGGGCAGACGTCGAAGCCGTCGAGGGTCCTGCCGGCCTTCTCGCGCCCGGCCCGCAGATGGCGGATCGCGGTCTCCTCCAGGTGCTCGGCCGACGGGAAGATCAGCAGGGCGCCGTCGGCGATCTCGCCGGTCTGCTCGAGGTTCTTCGGGCCGATCGCGGCGATGTAGAGCGGGATGTGCTCGCGCTGCGGGTGGACGGTCAGCTTCAGCGGCTTGCCGGGGCCGTCCGGCAGCGGCAGCGTCCAGTGCCGGCCCTCGTAGGACAGCCGCTCGCGGGACATGGCCCGGCGCACGATCTCGACGTACTCGCGGGTGCGGGCCAGCGGCTTGTCGAACTTGACGCCGTACCAGCCCTCCGACACCTGCGGACCGGAGACGCCGAGGCCCAGGCGGAAGCGGCCGCCGGACAGGGAGTCCAGGGTCGCGGCCGTCATGGCGGTCATGGCGGGCTGCCGGGCCGGAATCTGGAAGATGGCCGAGCCGACGTCGATGCGCTCGGTCTGGGCGGCGACCCAGCTGAGCACGGTGGCCGCGTCGGAGCCGTAGGCCTCGGCGGCCCAGCAGACCGCGTAGCCGAGCCGGTCGGCCTCCTGCGCGACGGCGAGGTTGTCGGCGTCCATTCCGGCGCCCCAGTAGCCGAGGTTGATCCCGAGCTGCATGCGCGCTCCCTTACCGGTCGGTAATGTCTCTGGTCGGGCCGACCATAGCGCGCGGAACCGGGGGCGGGGAGAAGGACGTGGCGGCCGCCGCCCCGGCCCGCCGGCCGGCACCGGGGGAAATCGGTCGTCCACAGGCAACCCACGGCCCAGTTATGGCCAGTAATCTCGGCGGTCATGGAGCAGAGGCATCTCGGCCGCACCGGCCTGCGCGTGTCCCGGATCGGGCTCGGCACCCTCACCTGGGGCCGGGACACCGACGAGCACGACGCCGCGGACCTCCTGAAGACCTTCTGGGAGGCGGGCGGCACCCTCGTCGACACCGCGGACGTGTACGGCGACGGAGAGGCCGAGTACCTGCTCGGGCGCCTCATGGACGGGCTGGTTCCGCGCGCGGACCTGGTCGTCTCGACCAAGGCGGGCAGCGTGCCGGACCCCGACCGCCGGTTCGACGGCTCGCGCGGGCACCTGCTGTCCGCGCTGGACGCCTCGCTGGACCGGCTGGGCACGGACCACGTGGACCTGTGGCACGTGCACGCCTACGATGCCGGGACCCCGCTGGAGGAGACCCTCCAGGCCCTCGACATCGCCGTCGGGAGCGGCCGGGCCCGCTACGCCGGCGTCTCCAACTTCTGCGGCTGGCAGCTGGCCAAGGCCGCCACCTGGCAGCTCGCGGCCCCGACCTCCCGGACCCGGCTGGCCAGTACGCAGATGGAGTACTCGCTGCTGCAGCGCGGCGTCGAGCGGGAGGTGCTGCCGGCGGCGCGCGACGCCGGCATCGGCCTGCTGCCCTCCTCCCCGCTGGGCCGCGGGGTCCTCACCGGGAAGTACCGGGGCGAGGTCGTACCGCCCGACTCGCGCGGCGCCTCGGATCACTTCGCGCCGTTCGTCGCGCCCTACCTGGACGACACCGCGAGCCGCGTCGTGGACGCCGTGACGACGGCCGCGGACGGGCTGGCGGTCACTCCGCTGCAGGTGGCCCTCGCCTGGGTGCGCGACCGGCCCGGAGTCGCCGCGCCGATCGTCGGCGCGCGCAACGCGCAGCAGCTCACGGCGGCGTTGTCGGTGGAGGCGCTTAGTCTTCCTGACGAGATCTGCCGGGCTCTCGACGACGTGTCGGCGCCCGTGCACCGCTACCCCGATCACGACTGGAGCACGCTGTGAGCACGGAGCCGGAGACCACGGAGGGCACCGAGCCGGGGACACCGGACACCACGTCAGGGGACGGCGCGGAGCGCGGGGACGGCGCGCCGGGGGACGGCGGCCCGGGCGACGGCCGAGTGGATCAGCCGGCCGGCGGGGAGGGCGCGGAGGACGGATCCGGAGCCTCGGAGGCGCAGGCCGAGCTGGCCGCGCAGCGGGTGGAACGGGAGCGGATCGAGCGGCGCAAGGCGGAGAAGCAGGGGCCCGTCGCGAGCGGCGGGAAGCTGAGCGGCACCGCCGCCGAACTGCTCGCGGCCGTACGGGCCGTGGAGAGCGGGCAGCAGCCGGCCGACACCGTCTTCGAGGCACCGCCCGCCCCGCGCCGCGCCGCCGCCCCGGAGCCCGTGCACCGGCCCCGGCCGGCACCGTCCGCGGCGGAGCCGCCCGCGGCCGCGGAAGCCGCCGCGGAGACGGTCGAGGCGGTCCGCGGCGTGCTGGCGGACGGCGGCGCGCCCGAGGCTCTGGCGGCGCGGGCCGCCGCCGTACTCGGCGAGGGCGCCGGGGACCTGCTGCGCGCGGACCCCTGGCAGTTGCTGCGGGTGCCGGGAGTGCGGCCCGAGCAGGCGGACGGGTTCGCCCGGGCGCTGCTCGGAGCGGACTGCGGTCCGGACGACGAGCGGCGGGGACGGGCCGTCACCGTCTGGCTCCTGGAGCAGGCGGCCGCGGCCGGACACACCGCGCTGGAACTGCCCGCGCTCACGGCCGCGCTGACCCGGCGGGGCGTGCCGGATCCGGAGGCGGCGGTGCAGCACACGATCGCCGAGGGCGAGGCCCTGGTGTTCCAGGACGCGCTGGAGGAACCGGGCGGCCCGGCCGGGCAGCGGGCGGCCGGGCCCGCCGAGGAGGCGGACGGCGGCGGGAACCACGAGGGAGACGGGGAGAACGAGGAGGACGGGGAGGACGGTGCGGTCGAACGCCCGGTCCGGGTCCTGGTCGGCCCGGAGCGGTACGCGCTCGCGGAGGAGAGCCTCGCCGACGGGCTGGCCCGGGTGGCTGGTTCGCCGCCCGGGGAGGGCACCGCGGGCTGGCAGCGGCTCGCCGCCTCCGCGCCTCGGGCCGCGGCCGAGCTGGTCGGCGCCCTCGCCCGGCACGCGCTGGTGCTGCACACCGGCGGCGAGACCGCCCGTGCCGAACCGGCCGCCCTCGTCGCCGCGGCCGTCGCGGCGGGCCTGCGCACCACCGTGGCCTGCCACTGCCCCGACGGCAGCCGCCGCTTCGGCGCGCTGCTCGCCGCGGCGGAGGCCGGCACGCCCCGGGCGGGCGGCCCGGAGGCCCCGGGGGGCGGCCCGCGCGGGGAGCGGCCCGCAGCGGACGCCCCGGCCGTCGTCACCGTCTCCGGACTGCTCGCCGGCACGGAGGGCCCCGGGCGGGACGCCGACGGAGCGCTGGACGTGGACCTGCTGGTCGTGCTGGACGCGCCGCAGCTGGACGTGGAGGCTGCGGCCACGCTGGTCGAGTCGCTGCCCGACGGGGCTCGCCTGCTGCTCAGCGGCGATCCGGCGGTGCTGTGGTCGGCGGGGCCGGGTCGGGTCTTCGCCGATCTGCTCGCGGCGCGGGTGTGCCCGCAGGTGGCCTCCCGCACCCCGGACCCGGGGCCGCTCGGCGAGCTCGTGTCCGGCATCGGGATCGGTGAGCTGAACCAGGTGGAGGCGCCCGGCAAGGAGCTGGTGATCGTGCCGGTCAAGGACGCGGGCGAGGCGGTGCACCGTACCGTGCAGCTGGTCGCCGACTCGGTGCCGCGTGCACTCGGTATCCCGGCCGCGGAGACCGTCGTCGTCGCTCCGGGACACGGCGGCGCGGCCGGCACCCGCGTGCTGAACGCCGCACTCAAGGAGCGGCTGAACCCCGGCCCGGGACGCTTCGGCGGCTTCGACCCGGGTGACGTCGTCGCCTACTCCCCCGCGCCCGGGCGGACGGTTCCGGGGCGGGTGGTGGGGGCGGATGCCGACGGACTGCACCTGGAGTGCGCGGACACGCCCGTCGTCGTATCCCGGGATCGGGTCGAGCGCACCGTTCGGCACGGCTGGGCGCTGACCGCGCACCAGGCGGTGGGCGGCCGCTGGCCGGCGGCGGTCGTGGTACTGCCCGGCGACGCGGCGCAGGCCCTCAGCCGGCCGTGGGTGTACACCGCGTTCGGCCGGGCCGAACGGCACCTCTCGGTGGTGCACGGTGTGGAGCAGGCCCTGCCGAGGGCCGTCGCGGAGGTACCGGCGAAGCCGAGGACCACCCGTCTGCCCGCCCTGCTGAGGGCTCAGGTGCCGGCGACGGCCTGATCGGGGCGGGGGCCGCGCAAACCGGTGGCGGCGCGGCCCGCCGCCCCGCCACCGGGCGGGGCACGGCGGCGGGAGTGGGCGCCCGGAGGCACCGGCTCCCGGCGAACGGCTCGGCCGCTCGGGCCGTCCGGGTTCCCGTCGCCGGCCGATGCCGTCTCGCCGGAAGGACCGGCGCGCCCGGCGTCAGCGGTCAGCGATCCGCGTCGAGCGGCTCCGGCTCCTCGGCCCTGCCCGCCGCGTCCTCGTCGCCGATTCCTTGATCATCGTCACCGTCGAGCGCGCCGTCGTCGGGCTCGCCGCCGTCGGGCTCGTCGTCGAACTCGTCGTCGAACACCGCGCTGACGTCGAAGCGGCAGACCACCCGCTCCGGATCGACCTGCTCGAACGGCGCTTCCAGCCACTCGCCGGCGTCGACCGGATCCTCGTCTGCCACCACCCAGAGTGTGGAGTCGCCCTCCTCCAGGCCGAACTCCCGGTGCCGGCTGGCGATCTCGTCCGGTTCGAACTCACCGAACAGCACCCCCAGGGCTCCGTGCACCGTCTCGGCGGCTCCCTCGCCCGTGTCGCGGTCGTCCTCCGCTGCCTCGACCCTCCTGGCCTGCGCCCGCAGCCGCTGCGGCTCCGCCACCGCGTAGTCGCGGCGGATGAGCACGCTCAGTGCGTTCGGCTCCTCGGGGCCCGTGTACGGCGGCAGGGCGTCCTCCGCACCGGGGATCTCGAAGGGCGTGACCTCGTCGTAGCGGTCGTAGAGCAGTTCGTCGTACGCCTCGGCGGCCGTGGCCAGCTCGTTGAACGCCTCGTGGACGGCCGGGTCGTCCTCACCCGACCTGCGTTCGACCGCGGCCAGGTGGCGGTCGAGCGCGGTCTTGACCGCCTCGGCGGCGGCGCGTACCTCGGCAGCCGTGGGCTGCGCAGCATCAGACATAGTGCAGACGCTATCCGTACCGGGCCCCAGCCCGCACAATAGATGCGATGCCGGAATACGAATTTGTCGACGTGTACGTCCCGCGCGGGGTGTCCCGCAAGGAGACCACACGTCTGCTGACGGACCACGCCGAGTACGGACACTGGGAGTTGTACCGCCTGAGCCTGCTGCGTGACGGAAGCCGCAGGGTGCGGCTGCGCCGGCGGATCATCCGCCAGGTGCGCGCCACCTGGTGAGGCGGCCGGCCGCGGTCCGGAGCGGGCCCCGCGTCGGCGGGGCCCGCTCCGTGTGTGCTGCCGGTGCCGGTGCCTCGGCCACCGGACGCCCCTACGCCGAGGCGCGCGCCTTGCGGTAGAGCACGGTTCCGGCGAGCAGCGCCCCCGCGCCGACCGGGAGGACGAGCCCCATGGGCAGGTCGCTGCCGGTGTGCGCGAGCTGAGCGCCGGTCTCCGGCAGGGCGACCGACCGCCCGGTGTGCCCGGAGCCGCCGTGCGGCGCGGTGTCCGACCCGGGCGGCGTACCGGGCGTACCCGGGGTGCCGGGATTGCCAGGCGTACCCGGGTTACCGGGGTTACCGGGCGTACCCGGGTTACCGGGGTTACCCGGATTGCCGGGGTTACCGGGGTTACCGGGCGTACCCGGATTGCCGGGGTTACCGGGGTTGCCGCCGCCGTTCGCGCAGTCGTCACCCATGGCGCTGTTGCCGACGCCGATCACGTTGACGCTGTTCCCGCACGCGTTCACCGGGACGTCGATCGGCGCCTGGACGTGGTTGCCGGACCCGACGCCGGGCGAGTGGCCGGTGTGCCCGCCGGCCTGCGAGCCGGACGAGCCCCCGGAGCCGCCGTGGCCGTGGTGCCCGGCACCGGAACCGCCGTGGCCGTGGTGCCCGCCACCGGAACCGCCGTGGCCGTGGTGCCCGGCACCGGAGCCGCCGCCGTTCGCGCAGGCGTTGCCCGCCGCGGGATTGAGCAGCCCGACGACGTCGACGGTGTTGCCGCAGACGTTGACCGGAACGTTCACCGGCGCCTGCACCGAATTGCCGGACAGGACCCCCGGGGAGTCGGCTGCGGAACCGGAGGCCCCGGCGTCGGCCTGCGCGTATCCGCTGCCGGCGGCGGCGATGACACCGGTCGCGGCGGCGACCGTCATGAGGTGCTTGCGAGTTGACTGTCTCATTGCTGAATCCCTGCCTTCGACTGAAATCGTTCCGCGCGAGCGCGGCTCCGTCGTCGGAAGACCGCTCGGCCCCGGAGCGCGTGGCGCGCGCTCCGGGGCCGACGGCGTGGACGACCCTCAGAGGAACAACCTCCGGAAGGGCGACTACGTCACTTGTTGAAGCAGGTGTTGCCGAAGGCGGGGTTCAGCAGCCCGATCACCGAGATCGTGTTGCCGCAGACGTTCACGGGGATGTGCACGGGAACCTGAACCACGTTGCCGGACGCGACACCCGGGGAGTGCACGGCGGCACCCTGGGCACCGGCGTCGGCGACGGCGAGGCCCGCGCCCGCGAGAACCAGACCACCGGTGGCAGCCGCAGCGGCGACGACCTTCTTGATCATTATTCCTCCTTGTTGGCAATGCGGTCCCAATGTTTCGGACCGCACCACCTGTAACGAGGAGGGAGCAATGAGGCTACGAGCGTATGGTCGCATTCACTCTTCCCGGTCCTCCCCGCACACGCGGGCGAATACCGGGGTTCCGGGTCACCGGTGCCGTCCCGGCGGACGGCCTCAGGACGCGTCGAGGAAGCGGTCGAGCACCCGCACCCCGAACTTCAGCCCGTCCACCGGCACCCGCTCGTCGACGCCGTGGAACATGCCGGCGAAGTCCAGCTCCGGCGGCAGCTTCAGCGGGGCGAAGCCGAACCCCCGGATGCCGAGGTCGTCGAAGGACTTGGCGTCGGTGCCGCCGGAGAGCATGTACGGGATCGCCTTCGCGGCCGGGTCCTCGGCCACCAGCGCCGACTGCATGGCCGCCACCAGCGGCCCGTCGAAGGTGGTCTCGACGGCCTTGTCGGCGTGCACGTCATCGCGCCGCACGTGTGGTCCGAGCAGGCGGTCCAGGTCGGCGAGGAACTCCTCCTCGTGTCCCGGCAGGAACCGGCCGTCGACGTGGGCGGTGGCCTCGCCCGGAATGACGTTGACCTTGTACCCGGCGCCCAACTGGGTGGGGTTGGCGGTGTTGCTCAGCGTCGCGCCGATCAGTTTGGCGATGCCGCCGAGCCGGGCGAGGGTGGACTCCATGTCCTCCGGGTCCAGCTCGGTTCCGAGCGCGTCGCCGAGTTCGTCGAGGAAGGCCCGGGTGGTCTTGGTGACCCGCACCGGGAAGCGGTGCCGCCCGACGCGTGCGACGGCCTCGGACAGCTCGGTGATGGCGTTGTCGCGGTGGATCATGGAACCGTGTCCGGCGGTGCCGGCCACGGTCAGCTTCATCCAGTGCATGCCCTTCTCGGCGGTCTGGATCAGGTACAGCCGCCGCTGCTCGCTGACGGTGAAGGAGAATCCGCCGACCTCGCTGATCGCCTCGGTGACGCCCTCGAAGAGGTGCGGGTGGCGGTCGACCAGGTGCCGGGCCCCGTAGGTGCCGCCGGCCTCCTCGTCGGCGAGGAAGGCCAGCACGACGTCGCGCGGCGGCCGCCGCCCGCTGCGCAGCCGGTCGCGGACGACCGCCAGCGTCATGGCGTCCATGTCCTTCATGTCGACGGCGCCCCGGCCCCACACGCACCCGTCCGCGACCTCGCCGGAGAACGGGTCGTGGGTCCAGTCCGGGGCGTGGGCGGGCACGACGTCGAGGTGACCGTGGATGAGCAGCGCGGGCCGGGACGGGTCCTCGCCCTCGATGCGGGCCACCGTGGAGGCGCGGCCCGGGTGCGACTCGAAGATCTCGGGTGCGAGCCCCACCTCGGCGAGCTTCCCGGCGACGTACTCGGCGGCCGCGCGTTCACCGGGACCCGAGTGGTCGCCGTAGTTGCTGGTGTCGAACCGGATCAGCTCGCGGCAGAGGTCCACGACCTCGTCCTCGCCGGTGACGCCCCTGGCCGTGTCCGTGTCCGTGTCGCTCACGCTGCTTCCCTCCGGTGTCGGCTGCTGGTCCTGCTCATCCTCCCTCCCCGACCGGCGCCGACCCAAGGGCGGGCGCGGCCCGGCCTGCACCGTTCACCGGACGGCGGGGTGATCGAGCACCCGCGGAAGCCTGGTAGTGTTTACTTCGTCGCCGCGGAGGGAAACACCGCGCGACAGACACCTTGTCCGGGTGGCGGAATGGCAGACGCGCTAGCTTGAGGTGCTAGTGCCCTTTATCGGGCGTGGGGGTTCAAGTCCCCCCTCGGACACCAGTAGGGACCCCGGTCGATCCGGGGTCCTTTCGCTTGTCCGGCCGCGGCGCGAGCAGCCACCGCCGGCACCCCGGGCCCTCCGGGCATCCCGCACCGGAGCACCGGGCGGAGCCCCGACCCCGGCGCGCGGCCCCGGTCCCGCCCCGGGCCCTGCGGGGCGGATGCCGCGGTGCCGCGTTGCGGAGGTCGACCTGCACTCCTGACCCTCGGGCTCGCGCCGGCGGCGGCCTCGACCTGCCCGAGCCCGGCGGCCGCGAGGCCGGGATCGGGCGGGATCGGGCCGAGCGAGGCCAGGCGGGATCGGGCCCGGATCAGGCCCGGATCAGGCCGGGTCGGGGTTCGCGGCGTGCCGGTCGATCCGCCGCAGCAGGCCCTCCAGGGTGCGCAGGTCCTGTTCGCCGAGATCGGCGAAGACCGGGTTGCCGGCCGCGGTGCGGGCCATGAGCGACTCGCGCGTCGACAGGCCGAGCGGGGTGAGCGCCACCGCGCGAGTGCGGCCGTCGTGTACGCCGGCCACCTCTCCGGCGCGCTTTTCGATCAGGCCGCGCGCGGTGAGCCGACTGATCTGGTTGGCGGTGTTGGACCGGTCGGCCCACAGCCGTTCGGCGACCGTGCTGACCAGGATCGGCCGGTCGGCCTCGAGGACGAGCAGCACCTTGGCCTCCGACCGGGAGAGACCGAGCTGGGTCAACTGCAGGTTGTAGTGCGCGGTCAGACGCTCGACCAGGCGGTACGCCAGCGGGACGAGCTCCGGGTGCGCGGACGGGGGCTGAGCGGAGGATGCCATCCCGCAACGATACCGAAAAAAGATAGTGGTTTGACAACCATTAGCTGCCCAAAGATAGTGGTCCCACAACCACTACCTTGGAGTTCTGATGGGCATCGACCACGGCAGGACCGACCTCCGGGACCGCGTCGTCCTGGTCACCGGAGCCACCAGCGGCATCGGACGGGCCACGGCGACCGCCCTCGCCGCCCGGAACGCGACCGTCGTCCTCGTCGGCCGCAGTCCGGCACGCGCCGAGGCGACACGGCGGGAGATCGTCGCCGGCACCGGCAACACCGCGATCGACGTCGTCGTGGCCGACCTGTCGGAACAGGGCTCGGTGCGCCGCCTCGCCGCCCGGGTCACCGAGCGGCACCGCAGCCTGCACGTACTGATCAACAACGCCGGTATCACGAACCCCCGCCGCCTGCAGACCGCCGACGGGATGGAGGAGACCCTCGCCGTCAACCACCTCGCGCCGTTCCTCCTGACCGACCTGCTCCTGCCCGCCCTGCACGCGGCCGGCGCGGCACGCGTGATCACCCTCACCTCCGCGGCCTTCCGGATGGGGCGCATCGACCTGGACGACCTGCACAGCACCCGCCGGTACGGTCAGCACCGCGCCTACAACCAGTCCAAACTCGCGAACATCCTGTTCACCCGGGAACTGGCCCGGCGCCTGCAGAGCACGCCCGCGCCGGACGGCCCGCCCCTCGGATCGGTGAGCGCCACCGCGGTCGAGCCCGGCTTCGTACGGACCGGCATGACGCCGCCCTTCCCCTTCAACCTCGCCGGCTTCCTCCGCACCACCCCGCAGAAGGCGGCCCGTGCCGTCGTCCGGCTCGCCGCGGCCGACGATCTGGCCGACCACAACGGCGTGCTGTTCGCCCACACCGGCCGCCCCATCCGCCCCACCGGCCGCGCGGCGGACCCGGAGCTGGCACGCAGGCTCTGGGACGCGAGCACGGAGCTGACCGCCGGAGGGGACGACCGCTGACACGGCAGCGGGCCGGGGCGGGCATCGCCGCCCCCCGGCGGGCTGCCGACGCTCTCCGGAACACGCGGCGCCCCGCGACCGGGAACCCGGGCA
>NZ_JBJZOJ010000077.1:0-34692 GCF_047200655.1 Streptomyces sp. MS06 | reverse complement strand
CTCACGCCGGTACCTGGGAGCCCAGGGTCGATTCGACGAAGTCGGAGAAGGTGTCCACGGACAGGAAGTCGTCCGCGTCCAGCTCTTCCGGGTCGACGACCAGCCCGATGGAGTTCTCCAGCGCCATGAGCATCTCCAGCATGGTGGTGGAGTCCAGGTGCAGGTCGTCGAAGAGCCTGACCTCGCCGCTCAGCCCCGCGACGGGACGTTCCAGGACGTCGGTGAGGGCGGCTTCGATTGCCTGCACGATTGCCTGACGTTCCATGAGGTTCCTCCTGAAAGGGTCACTTGGTGGAGAGGGTGGGCTGGTCGGTCGGCTCCGCCAGGGCCGCAAGTTTCTTGCGGTCGACCTTCCCGTTGCCGTTCGTGGGGAGGGTGTCGGCCTGGACGCAGTGCCGGGGGATCTTGAAGGGCTCGATGTGCTCCCGCATCCGTTCACGTACCGCATTGGCACCGATGCCGTCGCTGACCACGACGAGTACGGCACCGCGCCGGCCTGCCGGCGGCAGGACGGCTGCGGACGTCACGCCCGGCACACGGTGCGCCGCCGCCTCCACCTCGGTCGCGCTGATCCGGAAGCCTCGCTCCTTGTACAGATCGTCGCGGCGTCCGGAGAAGTAGAGGAATCCCTGGTCGTCCAACCAGCCGTAGTCGCCGGTGTGCAGTTCCGGGAAGAGGCCGCTGGCGCGGGGGAAACGTTCGGCGTTGAGTTCCGGTCGTCGCCAGTACCCGGCCATGACGTGCGGTCCGCGGACCACGATCTGCCCGATCTCGCCAGGTGGCAGCCGCCGTCCGGCGTCGTCGATCACATGGATACTGGTGCCGGGCAGCGGAAACCCGCAGGAACCGGGGTGTTCCAGGTCGCCGTCCGGCGGCATGATCGCCGTGCGCTTACATTCAGTGAGCCCGTACATCACCTGAATGCGCAGCTGGGGGAGGGCCTGGCGCAGGGCGCTCATGGTGCTGTCCGCCAGCGCGGCGCCTGTGTTGGTAAGCAGCCTGAGGTATCTCAAGGCACCGTCGCTGCGGCGTAGCAGCCAGGCCAGCCGGTCGGCGATCGAGGGCACGCCGGGCAGCACGGTCGCTCGCGTCCGCTCCAGGTGGCGCAGCAGGGGCGGGCCGGCCTCGGTGGCTGTGGCGAGGTGCAGCCGGGCTCCGCCGAGCGCAGCGAGGAATAGTTGGTAGAGGCCGTAGTCGAAGGAGAGCGGTAGGGGGCAGAAGACGACGTCGTCGGCGCGATAGCTCAGGCAGGTGTGGATGGCTGAGGCTGCGAACAGTACCTGCTGATGGGTGCTCACCACGGCCTTTGGCAGTGCGGTCGTGCCCGAGGTGTAGATCAGGCACACCGGGTCGACGGCGAGCGTTCCTGGTGTCTTGGGTGCGTCGGGGACCGGGCGTCCGTCGTCGAGAGCGTCCCGGACCAGGTCTGTCAGGAGCCGGAAGGACACGCCATGCGCCGCGGCAGTGCGGCCCGCGTCGGCGTCGTCGGAGACCAGGAGCACAGGTTCGCAGTCACGCAGGACGTGTTCGAGCGGTTCGCCGCGCACCTCCTCATGCAAAACGCTGAAGACGGCCCCGAGCCGGGAAACGGCGTACACGAGGACCGCCGTGCCCAGGCCGTCGGCGGCGCTGACCACGACACGGTCGCCACAGCGGACTCCCGCCTCGTGCAGCGAGCCGGCCAGCCGCACGCTTGCCCGCGAAAACTCCTCGTAGGTGATACAGGCGCCGCTGGTGCTCAGGGCGACGGCCTGCGGGTCTCGCTCGGCCGCCCGGTCGAGTAGATCGTGCACCAACACGGGTAGCACGTTCATCATCACTCCTTTGCTGCGGTGGACGACACGGACGGCGCGGTTGCGATGCTGGTGGGCGGGGTCGAGTTCTCGGTACGGCGACGGCCCCGCTGGTTGGCCGGGGAGGTGCCCGGTGCCCGGGTGGTGGCCTTGTGCAGGGGAATCACCGTCGTCGCAATGGCCGTGCACACCAGTTGGGGATTGCTGAGGACTTCCACGGCGCTGTCGCCGTCCGCTGGGCGGGCCTCGATGACCTTGTGCGCCTCCAGTTGGACCACGCGGCGCAGCCGGGTCATGCGCACCAGCCGTCCGCGGGCTTCGATGTAGTCGCCCGGCCTTACCGGGGCCAGGAAGCGAATGCTGGAGTACTCGGCGAGCAGTCCCTCGTCCTGATCTGTCCGTGCGGTGATCTCGGTGATGAGATCACCGAAGATCCGCAGGATGCGGGCACCGTCTACCAGGTCTCCGCCGTAGTGAGCGTCCTCCTGGCCGATGCGTACGCGGAGGAAAGCAGATGCCTCGGCTTTCTCCTGAGTGTCCACCAGGGACATAGGGGCATCGTCCTCTCTGAGCGTTCTGGCGTGATTCGGGGCCGCCGGCGTGGCTACGGCGAGGGCCACAGCGGCAACCACGTTCTTCTTGTGGGTGATCGACAGCGCGATCGAGGTCTGGCCCAGACGCGCCGCGGGACCTCGGAGCGTGACCACCGGCGCCCCGTTCTCGGCTTGGTCAACACAGATGTCCCGGGGTGCGACGCCCCGAAGGAGCCCGGTGCCCAGCACCTTCACCACTGCCTCCTTCGCCGCGAACCGCCCGGCGAGGAACTCCAGGCGACGTTCCTCGCCCATGAGGTCGGCGCGTCGGACCTCCTCGGGGGCGTAGCTGAGGTGGAGGAACCAGGGCCGTGCGAGGAGACAGCGGAGTTCGGTTCGGTCCAAAACGTCCACACCGATACGGACCGCGATCCCGTCGACGGTTCCGGTCAAGGCATGCCCTCGCCAGCGGACGTATCGCTCTCGTAGGCGAAGTCGATGAGGTGCTGTTTGGCCAGAAGGTCCTCGGTCGTGTCCCGATCCCGGACCAGACGGGCCCGGCCCCGGTGGACCAGTACCTCGGCGGGGAAGCCGTGGCTGAGGAAGAGGCCCGGGGAGGCGGTCGGGCCATAGGCTCCCGAGCGCTCCACACCCAACAGGTCCCCGGGGACGACTTCGGGCAGCGTGACCTTCTTGGCGATGACGTCGTTCGGGGTGCACAGGGGGCCGGTCAGCGTGTAGCTGTACTCGGCAGGTTCTTCTGGGCGGTCAAGGTGCGTCACGGGAAAGTTCCGCTTGACAAAGCTGCCGATGCCAACAGCCGCCATGTGGTGGTTGGTACCGCCGTCCGCGACGACGAACCATTCGCCCCGGGACCGCTTCACGTAGCGGGCACGGACCACGTAGGTACCAGCCTCGGCGGTGAGAAAGCGACCGAGCTCCATGATCAGCCGGCAGTGCGGATGACGTGCAGCGAAGGCGCCGACTGCCTCCCGCACACCATCGCCCAGCGCAGTAAGGTCGAGGTCCTCCTCATTCTCGAAGTACGCGATGCCCAGTCCGCCGCCGAAGTCCACGGTCTCCAGGGGGACTCCCAAGTGTCCGGCAAGGTCCTCGGCCATGGACAGAATCCCAGCCGTGTTGTGCACAACGTCCGCATGGTTCAGGAATCGGGTTCCCATGTAGGCGTGCACTCCCTTGACCTGCACGTGCCGCAGCTCTGCCAGCGCGTCCTTGGCCCGGCGCACCTCTTCCTCATCGATGCCGAACTGCCGTGGCTTGCCGCCCATAGCGAGCCCCGACCCCTTGCTACCGAACGACGGATTCACCCGCAGCAGCGCGGGGTACGGCGTGCTTGCCCCTCGTTCCCATACGAGGTCTTCCAACAGGCGCAGTTCCTCCAGCGACTCACAGACCACAGCGTGGATGCCGGCGTCCACACAGGCCGCCAGATCCCGCGCATCCTTGCCAGGCCCGAGGAAGATGATGTCCTCGGGCGCTACTCCGGCCCGCAGGGCGGTGACCAGTTCGGCGTGCGAGGAGACCTCGGCGCCCGCTCCCTGGGCGGCGAGGAGGCCACACACGCTGATGTTCGGGTTGGCCTTGAGGGAGTAGAAGACATCCACCACGTCGGGAAGCTGTTCCCGCAGCCGACGGTAGGTGTCCTCGACCACATCGGCGTTGTAGACGAACAAGGGGGTGCCGAACTCCTCGGCAAGGGCCCTGGCCGTGTTGCCCTGGAACCGGGCTTGCTCGGCGCTCATGTGACGGACCTTTCTACTCACTGCCAGCCGGGCTCGTCGGCCGTCTCCTGGACGGCCGCTCCGACGGACGGGGCGATGACGACGGAACCAACCGACAAACCGGGGGAACCAGCGGGCACGCCGCTCTCGGCGGCTACTCCGATGGCGACGGCGAATACACCAGCGAAAAGGGTAGAAAGGATGCTCCTGCGCACGGCCTGATTCCTCTCGGATCACGGAGTTCATTGCCTGGCGAACACAATTCTTGGCGATTTTCTGCACCATGAAAAGAGGGATTCAGTGGGCAGAACCGTCCCTGGCCCGTATAGGTCCGGCGAGTGGCCAGTCAATCCCGCCGCTCGTCCCGCCACAGGGCCTCTGGATGCAGTAGCGGCACCTCGACTCGCCGCAGCCGCCATGCCGCGAGCACAGGGTGGCGGGCCATAGCACGCCACCACAGCAGTTCCGCCTCCGCTTCGGCGGTCGCTAGATCTGGGCAGGTCAGGAACACGCCTATGGTTGGCCACGGCTTGGCTGAGGCATGCACAGCGATGTACTCCACCCCATCCTCGCCTGTGTCGCAGCAACGGAGCAGGCAGACGATGTCATCGGGCAACCTGGACGCGCCCGGTGGCGGGTCGAGCGTGATATGAACGAGAAACATACGTCGACTATGTCGGGTTTGGATTTCTCTCACTATGCGTCACAGCTGGACGCTTAATGCCATGGCCCAAATTTCCACAGGAGCGCCGACGACTGCCCGGTAAACGGCAGCAATGAGTGCAGACCCGCCGCCGCAAGATTCGAGGACCAGCGGGCCTGCACCATTTCGTCAGCGTGCGAGCTGGGAGTAGATCAGTCGCTAACCAGCCCCCGCCGGACGGCGTGCACTCCGGCCTGGAAACGGCTACGGGCCCCCAGGTGCGCCATGAGGGCGGTGGAGATGCGGCGCGCAGTGCGGGGAGATACACCGAGTCGCTTGGCGACTGTCTCGTCGGTCGCTCCCTGTGCCAGCAACTGCAGTGCCTCTTGCTTCTGCGGAGTGAGGTCGTTGCCCAAGGGAGCCTGGGCCGAGGAGTGCAGCGGCTCGGATCTCTGCCATGTGGTCTCGAACAGGGAACACAGAGTGGTCAGTACGCCCGGTGTCCTGACGACGATCGCCCCTTCCGCAGTGTCGTCACTGTCCGTAGCGATCACAGCGGAAAGCTTATCGGCGATGATCATCCGGTTCGGCAGTGTAGGCACGGTGCGCACCTGAACGCCTGCCGAGACGAGCCACTCGGCATGAGCGACGGTGGCCGGATCGTTGCGGATGCTGTCCAAGTAGATCGTCCGTACGACGATGCCCCTGCCTAACAACTTCTCGGTCAGTGGACGCGAGCTGCGCATGTTCTCGGGCGTCTGCGGTCCGCCCGGCGCGAAGGTCATGAGCTCCGCCTCGACGGTGCTGTTCATCACCGACAGGTGGTCACGGATGTGGTCAAGGCCTTGGAGGTGCTCTACGTCATCCATCGGAGAACCCGAACCCTGACCCGCGAACTCTGAGATGAGTCTGACTGCTGCGGCCCGACTCTCCTCCAGTTGCTGCTGCTGCGCCGCGACTTCTGCCTGCTTGCGGGCCAGCAGTATCTCCATGGCCAGGTGCGGTCTGACCGCGTGCATGCGCTGCGAGTCCCCGCTCGCGCGACGGACGAGCGCCATCTCGCTGAGCCGGGTGAGTGCGGTGTACAGGGCCTGTTCAGTGAGCCCCAGTCGGTCGCACAGATCCGTCACGCCGTCGTCGGGATGCGTGAGCATCATCCGGTATACGGCATCGGTTACGGTGTCGAGTCCAAGAGCATCAAGCATGTCCTCTCGTGGCCTGAGACGGCCACGCGATCCCCCTTTGTCTCTTCAGTTGTGCACCTAACCTGATCGAACAACGATCAGCCTCGATTTGCCAGTGGGTTTCGGTCGCTTACCAGTGGACGGCGTCGCTGCGGCGGCTGCCCAAGTCCGGGGATCGCTGAAGGGCGACATTGAGCGGACCCATCGTGACTTCCTGGAGCCCTGAAGGAACACGTGCGCGTCGGCGGGGAGGACGTCAACGCCACCAGCGACCCGCAGGTGGAGGAGCCGGAATCAGGCACTGGCCGGCTGCGGGACGTCGACGTGGCTGTGCCGAGCGTCCCGCCCGTCCATGGCCCCACCCAAGCAAGCGGCGATCTCGGGCAGAGTGTCCTTGTTCCCAACGAGCCAACGCAGGTACGGCTCCGCTCCCTGGAGCAGGAGCAATGCTCAGGACTTGTGGATCGGCCTTCGGGACGGGACGCGAAGGGCGTACCTTCCCGAGTGATCTACAAGTCACCGAGTAGAGGCCCGCGTTCGCAGCGCGGGTCGGGAAGGTACGCCCGTGCTCAGCGTAGTGAATGCCGACGGTTCCACCGAGTCCGGCTCCCTGATCGACGAGATCGTCCGCGAGGGCGCCCGGCGGATGCTCGCCGCCGCGCTGGAGGCCGAGGTCAACCAGTACATAGCCGAGCTGGCCGCCGAGACGGACGCCGCGGTGCGGCGCCTGGTGGTCCGCAACGGCCACCACCGACCCCGCACCGTGACCACCGCCGCAGGTCCGGTCGAGGTCACGGCCCCGCGCGTGAACGACAAGCGGGTCGACGCGGCCACCGGCGAGCGGATGCGGTTCTCCTCGAAGATCCTGCCGCCGTGGTGCCGCAAGTCGCCCAAGGTCAGCGAGGTGCTGCCACTGCTTTACCTGCACGGCCTGTCCTCGGGGGACTTCGTGCCCGCGCTCGAGCAGTTCCTCGGCTCAGCGGCCGGGCTGTCGCCGGCCACCGTGACCCGGCTGACGAAGCAGTGGAGCGACGACCACGCCGCCTTCCAGCAGCGCGACCTTACACAGTCCGACTACGTGTACGTGTGGGCCGACGGAGTGCACCCCAAGGTCCGCCTCGGCCAGGCGCACTCCTGCGTCCTGGTCCTGATGGGAGTGCGCCTGGACGGCACCAAGGAACTGATCGCGCTGGCCGAGGAGCTGCGGGAGTCCACCGAGTCGTGGGCCGACCTGCTGCGCGACTGCCGCCGCCGGGGCATGCGTGATCCCGAGCTGGTGGTCGGCGATGGCGCGATGGGGCTGTGGAAGGCGCTGGCGGAGGTGTTCCCGGCCGCCCGCCACCAGAGGTGCTGGGCCCACAGAAGCCGTCAAGAATCAACCTGTCGGTGTGTCGTGTTCGCTCTGCGCGGCAGTGAGGAGATCGGCTGCGGGCGGTAGCGGGTGGTGGCCGGGGGCGGGAGGAGTCCACCTTCCACGAGCAGGGGTCGGATCTCGCGGATGACGTTGCCGATCAGGGATCTGCTCACGTCGCCCAACGCGTCGGCGAGGACGTCCAGAGTGCACAGTTTCCGCAGGTAGAGGACGGCGAGGATGACGCGTTCTTTGTCGCCGATCTTCTGAGGGAAGACGCCGCCGCGGCTGCCCGGCTGGCGGTCGGTGCCCCGACGCTGGTAGGAGGCGCGTTCGATCTGAGCGAGCTGGCGTGGGGCGAGACGGCGGGCGAGTGCATCCAGGTCTTCGCGGGACATGCCGGTCAGACGCGGATGGGACAGGTTCTCCATGATCCGGGTGCGCGTCGGGGTCTGGTCGGTGTCGAGGAACGTCATCAGCGCGTCCGCCGTGGTGAAGCGGGTGGGTGCGTATCCGGGCTGGTGGCCGTGGTCCTCCAGGACCCGGCGAGTCTCGGCGACGAGGTGGCCGACGCATTCGGGGGTGACCTCCAGCATGTCGCTCAGCAGCTTCATCGAGCACACTTGCCGTTGGTAAAGGAGGGTCAGCGTCACCCGGGTCGCGTCGTCGAACAGCGGCTTGCTGCCGCGTAGCTTTCCGGTGGCCCGGCGGGCGCGTCCGCCGCGCTGTTCGCTGTAGCGTTCCTGGGACCGGGCGGCCTGGAGTGGAGCCAACTCGGTGCATAGACCGGCGAGTTGCGTGCTGCTCAGTCCGGTCAGTCGCGGGTCGGCCAGACGGGCCAGGAGCGCGCGACGCCGTTCGGCGACGCCGTGTGCCTCCCCGGTGGCGGTCGGGGTCTGCGCCGTGGCGGGTTCGGGCAGCAGGGTGTAGTTCCACTGGCCGTGGACATCGTGCTTGACCAGGGGCAGGGCGGCGAATCGGTCCTTGCTGATGGCGATGCCTGTGGGGTAGTCACCGCGGTCCAGGCGGGCCTCGACACGTAGTCCGGCCCGGGTGCGGGTGGCGGCGATCGTCTCGACGACGACATCGTGGCTGGTCAGGGGGCGTCCACGCCAGTTGTGGGTGACGTGGGAGAACAACCGGTGCTCGATCTTGTTCCACTTCGAGGTGCCGGGAGGGAAGTGACAGACGGTGATAGCAAGGCCGGTCTCGGCGGCCAGTGCGGCCAGCTCGCTCTTCCAGACCCGGTAGCGGTAGCCGTTGGAGCCGCCGGCGTCCGCGGTGATCAGCAGCCGGGTGGCCTGCGGATAGTCGTCGTGCCCGCGGGCCTTCCACCAGCGGCGGATCGACTCGACGGCAAAGGTGGAGGTGTCGTGGTCGACGCCGACGTTGACCCAGCCGACGTTGCGGGCGATGTCGTAGATCCCGTACGGGATGGCCTGCTCGACGTCCGGTCCGCTGAAGAAGAAGTGGTGGTCCTCGACCTGCACCGGCTCGCCCTTCGGGCGCCACTCGCGTCCGGCCATGGGCAGGCGGCCGATCTGCTCGCGTTTCTTGGTGTCCACGCTGATCACCGGCTCGCCCGCCGCCTGGTGCTGCTTGACCTGCTCGTTGAGGTAGTGGAACTGGGCGTCGCGGTCCGGGTGTTGGGTGCCCTCGAGGGTATTGGCGTTGCCCTGCAGGCTGAAGCCGGCCTGCTTCAGCAGCCGCCCCACTGTCGGGGCGGAGACCGGGTGGCCCTGCCTGGCCAGTTCCTCGGCCAGGTGGCGCAGCGACTTCGTCGTCCAGCGCAATGGGGACTCCGGATCGCCGCGCTCATCGGGCTCAACCAGAGTCATCAGCGCGTTCACCAGGCCGGGGTCGAGTTCCTCGGCCGGTTTGCGGCCCCCGCCCTCGGCGCGGATGCGTCCGCCGGGCAGCGGCCCGACACCGGACTCCAGTTCTGCGATCCCCCGGCGCACGGTGGTCTCGCTCACGGCTGCCGCCCGGGCGGCAGCGCGTACCCCACCGTGTCCGAGCAGCCTCGCCTCGGCCGCCACAGCCAGGCGCCGCTGCCGTTCGTTCAGATGAGGCAGCAACACCGAGAAACGGCAGTCGAGTTGGGACAGCAACTCCTCCGTGATCGCCATACCAGGCCAACGAGTCGCTGATCGCGAAGCAACAGGTTGATTCTTGACGGCTTCACAAGGCCCGGAATGTCACGAACGCTCTGCCGAAGTCCGCACAGCCGGGAGCGACGAAAGCGATGCAGGAGATCTACAACGCCGAGGACCGGACGCACGCCGAGAAGGCGGTCGAGGCGTTCGCGCGCGCCTACGGCGCGAAGTTCCCCAAGGCCGTCGCGAAGATCACCGAGGACCGCGACGAGTTGCTGGCGTTCTACGACTTCCCGGTGCGCCACGAAGCATCACGATTTCGAGCGGAGGTGAAAGACCATCGCCTCCTGGCCGTCGCAGCGGCCGGGTGAAGCTGGGGGCAGCCCGATCCGGGGGACGCCGGTGAGGGTGGCAAGCAGCCCCGACAAAGTCGGAACGGTCTGGTACTGCCGGACAGGCCGGGTCCGGTGAGCGAGACAGGAAGGTGTACGGGAGGAACCAGTGTCATAACGCTCCTCAATCGTAGAACCCAGCTCCAACCTGGCGGATGCGGGCTGGGGCGCGGCGCGCACCCGGATTCGGTTTGTCCGAACCCGGGGAACTCCCGGGCCGGCTTGGGATGTCGGTAGGGAGGCCACGGTGAAGGACTGCGGCGTAACCGTGGCGAGGCCGCAGGAGCATAGCTGGACACCTGACCTGTCGATCGATTTCGTGGTGAACGTGGGAACCATCCGCGGCCGCCCTCCCCACCGGGCATCCGGTTCGGTGGCGGGCAGGTCCGTCGCCGACTGACGGCCGTGGGATGGGGCGGAGGCCCCGTAGTAGTCCGAGCATGCGAGAGGTGTGCACACGGCGAAGGGGGCCAGCAAGTCAGCGACCGAGATTCTGGAAGGCCAGGAGGACGCCGGTGAATACCGACGCGCTGGAATACGCCGTGAGGAAGGCGGAACGCCTGGTACTGGGGATCCAGTCGAAGTTGCACCGATGGGCGATGGATGATCCTCATCGCCGGTTCGACGATATCTTCAACCTCGTCGCCGATCCTGGCTTCCTGCTGGTGGCCTGGGATCGGGTGCGGGGCAACAAGGGTGCACGCACGGCCGGGGTGGACGGACGCACGGCGGCGTCCATCGAGGCCGGGCAGGGAGTCGAGGGCTTCCTCGACGAGTTGCGGGCCTCGTTGAAGGACCGCAGCTTCCGTCCGTTGCCGGTACGCGAGCGAATGATCCCGAAGGCGAACGGCAAGCTCCGCCGTCTGGGTATCGCCACGATCCGGGACCGGGTGGTCCAGGCGTCCTTGAAACTGGTGCAGTGGCCGTCGACGCCGACGGCAGGCGGCTGACCAGGCCGTTGACCGTCAAGAACGACGCGAATCTGATCGGCGTCCTGCTCAAGTGGATCCGCACGATCGCCGACGGCACCCCCGTCACCTGGGCCATCGAGGACGGCCGTGGCTTCGCCCGCCGCCTGGCTGACGGCCTGCTGCTGGCAGGCCACGAGGTGGTCTGGGTCCCCACCCGTCTGATGGCCGCACACCGCAAGCTGCACGCTGCCACTGGCTCGAAGTCCGACCCCGTAGACGCCGTCGCGGTCGCCCACGCCGCGATCGCCGCCCCCGGCCTGGACCGTCACCGCATTGATGAACGCGTGCGCGAGCTGCGCGTCCTGGTCGACTCGCGGGCCGACCTCGTCCGACGCCGGACCATGGTGATCAACCAGCTCAAGGCATACACGCACCTCTGGCTCGACCACACCCCGGGCGACCTCACCCGCCGGCCTGGCATGACGTCGCTGACGGCGCTGCTGGACACCACGGAAATGAGTGACCATGTCCGCCGGGTACTGATCGAGATGATCAGGGAGATAGACGAGCTGAACAAGCGCGTCCGCGGACTCGAAAACACGATCCGGGAACTGGTCACCCCGCTGACGCCCGCACTGCTGGAGATCACCGGGATCAGCCACGTCTCTGCGGCGGTCCTCCTCGCCGAGATCGGAGACATCACCCGCTTCACCAGCTCAGCAAAGCTCGCCCGCTACACCGGAACCGCACCGATCCCGGTCTACTCCTCCGACAAGGAACGCTACCGACTGCACCGGGGCGGCAACCGGCGGCTCAACAGCGTGCTCTACACAACGTCCATCGTCCAACAGCGATTCCACCCGGGCGCGCGAGCACTCCTGGCCCGCCACGAGCCGACCAAGGGCGCCCGCGGGGCCCGACGCATCCTCAAACGCCATCTGATCGACGTCATCCACCGCGCGATGGTCCACGACCGAGCTTCCTGGCAGCACCACATCACCCAGCATCAAGTCGCTGCTTGACATAGAAGCGTCAACGGCCTGCTGCGGCAGTACTTCCCCAAGAGCACCGATCTGTCCGTGCACAGCCCCGAAGACCTCGAACACGTCGCCCAGCAACTCAACGGCCGCCCACGCAAAACGCTCGGCTGGAAAACCCCAGCCGAGCGCCTGCGTGATCTACTGACGGCCACATAAGCCATCAGGTGTTGCGAGGACCCCGAGAATCCGCCATGCACCGGGGGCGGCGGTGTGTGTCCGCGGCGGCGCGGCCCAGTGGCACGGCCTGTCCGGAGCCCGCGCCCCCTCCGGGCGTCGCCGCGGCTCCGGTCGCGTCCGGCAGGGTCCCCGGACCGCCGCCGGTCCGCCGTGCCCGGCCGGTGTACGCGGGCAGAGTGCAGGCCCTTGATGCTTTCATGTCACGCACCCCACAGTGAGAAATGCTGACGGTCGTTCCGTGCGGGCGACCGGACACGCAGGGGACCCACGAGGGGCCACCCGGCGAATGTGACCATCTCACGGAGGTGTGAGGCGATGACCCGAGCGCACGAACCCGAGGCACAGACCGGTGAGGCCCCGGAAGGCCCGGAGGAGAGCTCGCCCGGGACCGGGCGGACAGCACAGTCGTCCGCCGCCCAGGACTCGAACGGGACGATCCCGGAGGACGCTGCGCCGGAGGAGGAGACGGAGCAGGCCGCCAGCTGGCCCGGCGTCAGCTGACGCAACAGGCCGTCGGCCGGCGCGGCGTCGGTCGAGATGCGGCGCTGCGCGGGACCGGCCGTGCGGGGCCCGCCGCAGAGGCCCGTTCGGCCGTGGCGTCCACGGCGACGAGACGGGGCGCCGGGATGCTCTCCTGCCCGGTGAGCAGCGCCGGGATGGACGCCTCGCGGGTCAGCAGTCCGGGTCCGTGGTGGTGGAAGAACGGTTTTACGAGGGTGCGTTGCACCAGGGCCGTGCCGTCGTCGAGCGTGAGCCGACGCATCTGGGAGCTCCAACCACCCGACAGGAGGCGCAAGTCGGTGGCCTTGAGGCCGTGGCCGAGCTGCTTGGCCACCCACGCTCGCGTGGGTGGCCAGCCGCGGTCACCGAGGCCGGTCAGCACCGCCTCCACGAATTCCCGCCGGTCGTCGCCGTGATCGCGGAACCACATTCCCAGCTGCTGCTGTGCGTCCGGAAGGTCAAACCGCGTGTGCTGGGCGCGCGACCAGTGCGTCCTGTACGGACTCGGTCACACCGTGTCCGTGCCCGGCGCGGCGAGCTCGCCCGGCCCTCGTACGCCCGCAGCGCCTCAAGCGCGGGTGCCCCCCCGCCGGCTGCCCGACTGCCCGACTGCCCGACTGCCCGACTGCCCGATGATCCCGCTGAACCGGCCGCTCCCGTCCCCGAAGGTAGGCCTCGCCGACGAAAGCGCCCCGCCCCATGCCGAGGCTGTCGCTTCCTGTGCAACCGATCTTCTGCGCCTGCCGTACTACTGGCTCGCCTGACGCGGGATTCCACTCCTCACCGCCGGCCCTCCTCCACGCTGCGTCGGTGCTTCGTTCGTACGTGCCGGCCTGCGAGTCTCTCGGTGCTCGCGTGATAAGCCCGCGGTGCACCAGCTGTGGTAGGGCGTGCCGGGGCAGTGCTGCTGCGGAAGCTGGCGGACCATGTCTGGACAACGCCGTGAGCGAGGCGTTCAACAGCGTGCTGAAGGTCGAGTACGTCCACCGGCACAGCTTCCGTACCCGCACCGAGCCCGAATCAGGATCGCCACCTGGATCACCGACTTCTTCAGCGCCAGGCGGCTCCACAGCGTGTGCGGGTTCAAGAGCCCGATCGACTACGAACGGGACTACCGAGCCACCCGCGCCGAGGGGCTGGCCTCATAGATCGTCTTCACGCTACGAGGGGATTGACAGGCGGTCCGCTCCCCTCCATCCGGGTGAAAGCGGCACCGCCTGCTGTGTCAGCCCTCCTACCCCTGGTCGCGCAGGATCTTGTCGATCCGGGTGCGAGGGGCCTCCATGTCGAGGGTTCGCCGGCCTCCTTGGCGAGCTCGGCGCAGCGGCCGGCACCTTGTCCCGGCGGGCCGAGGGGACGACCACGCCGCCCTCCTCGGCGACGACGGCGTTCGACGACGACCGCGGCGTTCACGGACGACCCGCCACAGCGCACTTCGCCGTTGAGCGGCTCGAGGACCCGCTTGGCGCCGGGGACGGGCACCACTGCGCGGGCGACGATGCCCGCAACCTGTGCGGGCATCGTCGTATTCCGCGAGGGCCGCAGCCCGTAGGGAAGGTGGCCGGCCAAGCCACCGGCCTGCCGGGACTACACGTAGGTGAAGCCCCCGGTGACGGTGGCGGTGCCTGCCGGGGTGGTTACCACGACCGCGACGTTTCCGGCCGTCCCGGCCGGTGTGATGCCGGCGAGTACCGTCCCGGTGGGGTCGACGATGACGTTGGTCGCCGCGGCTCCTCCGACGGTGACGGTGGCCCCCGACAGGTTCGAGCCCGTGATGGCGAACGGGGTGCCGCCCGCGGCGGGGCCGGAAGTCGGCGTGATGGCCGTGGCCGTGGGCAGGGGCGGCCCGACGTAGCTGAATCCGCCGGGAACGGTAGTGGTGCCGTCCGGCGTGGTCACCTGGACTGAGACGAGGCCCGCGGCGTGAGGGGGAGTGACGCCGGTGAGGAGGATTCCACCGATCACGTTCACGCTGGTGGCGGGGACACCATCGAAGGTGACCGAAGCGCCCGTGAGGTTGGCGCCGATGATCGTGAAGGGGGTGCCGCCGTCGGTCGGTCCGCTCTGGGGCGTGATGGCCAGCGCGATGGGCGGCGGCGTCACGGCGGTCACGTAGGTGTAGTTGGCCGGCGCGCTGGCCCCGGCGGGGGTGGTGACGACGACCGGCGCGTTGCCGGCCGCATGCGGCGGGGCGATGACGGTGAGCAGGACTCCCAGAGGGTCCTGCGCGACGACGGACGCGGATACGCCGCCGAAGGTGACGGAGGTCGCCCCGCCCAGGTTGGTGCCGATGAGGAGGACCAGGTTGCCTCCGGACGTCGGGCCGCAGCCCGGGACGGTGGCGATGAGGGTCGGCTGTGTCAGGAGCTGCGGGAGGGGAGAGAGGGTTGCGACGGACATGGTTGTCTCCTTCTGCGGGAAAGTCGTTGAGGTGTTGCCGCTGGGCCCCGTCGGTGGGCGCGAGCATGGGGGGCGCCTCTGCGGCCGTGGGTGACGGACACCCGTGTCGCATGCCGGCCGACTATGAGCTGGGGCGGGCTGGTGAGGCAGGCGACGGAACCTGCGGGCGGCGCTGCGCGGGCTGGCGTGTCCTGCCTGTTTGGGCGGCGCAGCTCCTGCGCGAACTCGTTCTCGCCTTGGGAACCGGCGAAGCAGTGTCGCGTCGTCCGGCTGAATGGGCGAACTGCCGGTGTCTCCAGTGACCCATACGGATGAGAGCAGGGGCAAGGGGCGGAACAGAACGTCGACCGTATGGCGGGCGTGCGCGAGGAGGCAGCAGGCGAGGGCGCACAACCTGGTCCGGGCGGCCTCGTCAAGCACGCCTCCCGCCGCGCGCCGCATCATGGGCCCAGCCATCAGGGCCGATTCCGTCCTGCGAGGGTTTGCCGCGAGCACGCCGGTCGGCGCATCCTCGTGCCGCGAACCTCGTCTTGGACCTCGATGACGCCGGCTTCCGTGTGCGGTCGGTTCAATGAGTCGTCACGGAGCGCAATTGGCGGCCGCGGGCGGAACGGCGGGGCAGCCGGGCCTCCACGCCGGCGGTGACGTGCAGACGTGCAGAACGGTGGCGTGCGGATCAGGGGCCTTCACCCGCGCCTTCACCGGATGGCTCATCCGGGCCTGCCCTGTGGGCGCGTTGCCGACAGCCGACCCAAAGGAGTGAATATGCCCCCAGCATCTTGCAGCGTCCATCGAATCGCTGCGTCACTGTAAGTATCCAATCGGTGGGCAGCCCACGCCTCTCGGGGGCGTGACGATGGTGCGGCTCGCACCCCCCTGCGCGCGGGGAGGGTACGGACGTACCGGAGTCGCGATGGGCACTCCGAGAGATTTGGATCGCCAGTCGGTGCCGCTCACGCGGCACCGACTGGTCGTACGCGACGCCTCGTCCGATGCGCAGCGCTCTCCGGCTCCAGCCGGCTTCGTGCACCGGACCCGGCTGCTCTCCTGTCCCGCAGCCCATGCCGATGGCGCACGACGGAGTCGCTTGCGATGGCGCGCTCCTCCGTACAGGTGACAAGTGAACTGACGTCTTGCCAGCATTGCCCCCCGTATGGGCTACTTAAGGCGACAAACCGGTGGGCAGCCCATCCTGCAGCCGGGGGATCCTGGGGGCGGTTCCCTCCGGTGCGCTTCCTTGTGGCCCACAGGGAGCAGCGCCACTTCGACACCGGCCGAGCCGTCAGCCCTACGGTGAACGGGATTCCGGGCTCGCCACCGCCTCGCCACGTGCCCCGTGTGCGGCTCACCAGGGGTACTGCGCCGAGCGAGTGCTCCTGTTGGGCTGGGTCCTCTGTTCCCCTGTTCTGTCAGCCAGGAGTCCTCCCATGCCCGCAGCTTCAGCGTTCCCTCCCCCCGCAAACGCGGCCCGCGGCACCCTGCCGGCCGCCGCCCACCGGCTCGCCCGGGAGCGGTGGTCTCCCTCGACATACACCAGTATCGGCGCTGGTCCCTGGTGCCGCGGCAGGCTACGTCTCCCCGTCACAGAGCAGCATCCTCCGGTGCCCGCTCTCAGCATGCCGGCCTGAAGTCCTCCTCCAGGACGTACTCAGGCTCTGGGCCGGTGCGACTGAGAGCGCGTGCCGGGCGTCGCGACGGGGCGAACGTTGTCTGCCGGGGCACCGGCACCGCGCAGAAAACCGCAGGAGCACCTCATGCCTCCCACACTCAATGACATCACTCCCTCCCAAGGTCCCACCGGCGGGGGCACCATCGTCACCCTCACCGGCACCGGACTGATCGGGGCGACCGCTGTCCGGTTCGGCAGCACGCCCGCCACCTCCTACACCGTCAACTCGGCCACCAGGATCACCGCGGTCAGCCCGCCCGGTATCGGGGGCACGGTGCCGGTGACGGTCGTCAGCCCGATCGGCACCAGCAACGCGGTGGCCTACACCTATGTCGCGGCAGTTGTGCCGGTGGTCACCGACGTGGCACCGGACAGCGGCCCGACAGCGGGCGGCACCGACGTCACCCTCACCGGGACCGGACTGACCGGTGCTACGGCGGTGAGCTTCGCCGGTACGCCTGCGGCGTCGTTCACGGTCGACTCGGACAGCCGGATCACCGCAGTGACGCCTGCGGGCAGTCCCGGCAGTGCCGTGGTGGCGGTCACCACGCCGGCGGGGAGCAGTGCCCCTTCCCCGGATGCGTACTTCTTCTACGCCGCGCCTCCCGTGCTGAACGGGGCCAGCCCCGCCCAGGGCCCGGTGGCCGGGGGAACGCTGGTCACGCTGACTGGAAGCAACCTGCTCAACGCGAGCGCGGTCCGCTTCGGCGCCACGGACGCCACCTCGTTCACGGTGGTGTCGTCGACGCAGATCACGACCACGGCACCGCCGGGCACCGGCAGTTCACAGATCACGGTGATCACCCCGGGCGGCTCCAGCAACCCGATCGGCTTCGCCTACACGGACACGCCCGTGCTGACCAGTGTCGTGCCCAGCAGCGGACCCACCTCGGCGGGCACGGTGGTCACCCTCACCGGGGCGAACCTGGCCACCGCCGCCAGCGTCACCTTCGGAGCCGTGGCCGCCGGCTTCACCGTCGTCTCCGACACGCAGGTCACGGCCGTCGAGCCCGCCGGGCCCGCCGGGCCGGTGACGGTGGCGGTCACCACGGCGGGCGGCACCAGCGCCGGCCTGACCTACACCCGTGTCGCCGCCCCCGCCATCTGATGCTCGTCCAGCCTCTGGTCCAACCGGGTTGCCTGTGTGACTCCCTTCCCGCAGCGGAAACGGATGTCCGTAGCGTGAGGGTCCACAGCGCCCACGGCCCTGCGGACTCGTCGATCGACACAAGGAGCTCAACCGATGAGAATTCCAGCAGGCAGAATGAAACCGGTTATTGCCGCGGCACTGACGGCCGTGCTCGGGTCGGCCGCACCCGCCGAGGCCGTGGCATCCAGCACGACCGTCGTGGCCGCACCGCCGTCCACCACAGTGGGCACGCCGGTGGCACTGGCGGCAACGGTGACCTGCACCTCCGACCCCAGCGGCGGCCTGGGGACGACGTTCTTCGACGGAAGCGAGCTGCTGGCCACCGTACCGGTGGCCGCCGACGGCCAAGCCGACTACACCACCACCTTCAGCACCGTCGGCACGCACACGATCACCGCCGCCTACAACGGCAACGCGACGTGCGACGCCTCCACGAGCACCACGACCGTCGAGGTCACGAGCGTCCCCGCCCCGGCACCTGGATTCTGCCTGCTCGTATGCGGCGGACTCGTAGAATTCACCGTCGGTGACATCAACAACGCCGTCAACATCGTGCACACCACATCCGGCACGTGACCGAAGCGCACATGCGGTAGGCCCAGCCCGCCCGGCATCGGGACGCGCGAAGCGTCCGCAGCCACGCAGGGCGCACTTGGCCTTCCAGATCTCGGTCTTCTGCTCTGCGCGGGCCTGGGCGAGGACCTCGTGCGGTTCGGGCGGGGCAGCGGACCTGGCGGGCCTTCCACTCGATGGCGAAGGCGTTCTTGTCGAAGCCGGCATGGGCCTGGGCCTGAGCCGCAGCAGGACGAGGGCGAGCACACGGGTGTCCCGCTCCACCGCGGCGCAGGGGTGTCCGGAGTCGAGGCGGTGGTCGCCGGGTGGCACCTGCTCGGCCAGGCGCCGTTGGACGAGTACGGTCGCCTTGGCCTCGGCACGGTGGCGTCGGTGGTGAACACGTCCGAGATCAGGTCCGGTGCCGCCGGGACCCCGGCTTCGACTTCCGCCCGGACGCCCAGCGGCACAGCTCGAAGACGAGCATCACGTACGGGGACCGGTCCGCGCAGCTCGTGGAGTTCCGCGGGTTCGACCCGGAGCATCAGGGATGCTGGTCGTTCTCCTCCCAGCAGGCCACCCTGCGCCGCCTCGACAGGGCGTTCCAGGCGTTCTTCCGCCGCGTCAAGGCCGGCCGGACGCCGGGCTGCCCGCGCTTCAAGGGCATCGACCATTTCGACACCGTAGCCTTTCCCAGGGACGGCGACGGCTGCCGCTGGGACAGTGCGTCCCGCGACCCGCAGACCCGCGTCCGCCTCCCGGGCGTCGGGCGCATCCGCGTGCACCAGCACCGGCCCGTGCACGGCCGGGTCAAGACGATCGGCATCAGGCGCGAGGACAACCGCTGGTACATCGTCCTGTCCTGCGACGAGGTGCCTGCGGAGCTGCTGCCGGACACGGGCGCGGTGGTCGGCATCGACATGCGAAGCACACCGGGCCGCTGCCGCCGGGGGCGAAGCTGTGTGTGAAGTTCCGCCGCCAGCGCCTGGTCCACGCGCACAAGTCCGCGCTCACCCTCGTCCGCGACCCTGACGTCGTCGCCCACGAGCGGCTCGACACAGCGGGCATTTGGCCAAGAGCCCCGCCCCCAGGCCCGACCCCGAGCAGCCCGGCGGCTTCCTGCCGAACGGTGCGGCCCGCCAGGCCGGGCTCAACCGCACTATGCTCGGCGCGGGTTGGGGAGTGTTCCTCGCGATCCTCGCCAGCAAGGCTGAAGGCGCCGGCCGGACCGTCATCGCGGTGGCCCCCCGCAACACCTCGCGCCCGTGCCCGTCCTGCGGGCACACCGCGAAGGAGAACCGCGCCACCCAAGCGAAGTTCCAGTGCACGGCGTGCGGGTTCACAGCGAACGCGGACCACGTCGGCGCGACGAACGTCCTCAGCAGGGCCCGGCCTGTCCTCTGCGGCATATGGCGTGGCCACCGGCACAGGAACCCGCGCGTTTACCCGTGGGTGGAGTCACCGCACCGCGCTGCCCGGCCGTTGCCCGACCTGGGGGCGCGAAAGTCAACGAGCGCACCTCGTAGACCTGCACACGCTCACCCGTTTGGATGATCGGTACTCAGAACGGTTGTCAGGTGCGGCACTCGGATGGGTTACTGGTCGTATCCGAACCGGTGGGGCCGCCCATCCTTGACCGGGGAGCGCGGAGCCACGTCTCCGCCAGCCTCCGGGCGGTGGAGAACAAGGGCGCCGCGATCAGCGCCCCTACTCCGGGTGGAGCGCCCAGATCCATCGGCAGACGCTGCGGCCTCCCGCAACCGGCCGATGCGGTCGTCCACGGTTCACGCCGGCCCCCGTTCCCGATGGGGTCGTCCGGCCGGCCCAGCTCCTCTCCCAGCCACTGCACGTGTGCCCACCGGACAGTGGCCCCGGTCCCAACAGCAGATGTCTTCCTGCTCCGGCCCACCCTCGCACACCCGGATCCGCCGCGTCCGCCGACGCCCCGGATACACAGAACGGCCCTGCGAGCCGGCGAACCATGCGGACTCGCCGCAGACCAGAGCCACCACTTGCCCCGGGAGCACCCGGCTCCCGGTCCGCCCTGCACCGGCATCCGTCCGGCGGGGCATCGCAGCTCCCCTCAACGCAGAAGGAGAAACCTCATGCCCATCAGCCCGAACCAGGGATCCACCGGCGGCGGTACGGCCGTCACCATCACCGGAAGCGGCCTGACCGGAACCAGTGCCGTCACGTTCGGCACCAGGCAGGCCACCGGCGTCACCGTCGTCTCGGACACCCAGGTCACCGCCACGTCCCCGTCCGGCTCAGGCACCGTCGACGTGACCTTGACCACCCCGGGTGGCACCAGCAACCCCGTGCCCTTCTTCTACGTGGGCGCGCCGTTCAAGTCCTCCCTCAGCGCCACCTCCGGGCCGCTGGGGGGCGGCAACACGGTCACCATCAGCGGCACGGGCCTGTCCACCGCCACCGGGGTGACCTTCGGCGGGGTCGCCGCCACGGCGGTCACCCCGGTGTCGGACAGCAAGCTCACCGCCACGGTGCCCAGTGGGGTCGCGGCCGGCCCGGTCGGAGTCAGCGTGACCACGGCCGGCGGCACCAACAACGGCCTGACGTACACCTACGTCGACGCACCCACCATCACCGGCCTCAGCCCCACTTCGGGCCCGGACTCAGGCGGTACCGCGGTCACCATCACAGGCACCAACCTCGGCACCGCCACCTCCGTCACCTTCGGTGGCACCGCAGCGCCGTTCTCCGTGATCGACAGCACCACCCTGTCCGCAGTCACTCCGGCCGGCACCGCAGGCGCCGTCGACGTGGTGGTCACCAACCCCGATTCCTCGGCAACCGCCACCGCCGCCTTCACCTACGTCACCGGGCCCAGCATCTGACGCACACCGGGTACCCCGCCCCCGGACCGACAAGGGCTCTGGCCGGCCCCCACGCCGACCCTGTTGTTCGATTCGGGGCCTGTCCGCTTCGCCCCGCCGACCGTGTGGTCGGCGGGGCGGAGTGCTGCGAAGCGGCGGGTGCGGGCCCCGGGGGTGCCGGTGATGCGGGCGTCGGACGCGGGCGAGGTTGATCACCGGGTCGGTCAGCTGGTGCCGGCGGCTGGTCTTCGCAGGTCCGCGGCAGCGGGATCTGCGCAGGGCCGAGCAGGGCCCAGAAGCTTTCCGCGGCAGCGCTGTCACAGCGTGATCCGGTGCGTCTGCAGCTCTATCGCAGCCCCAACTTCCCTATTCCGGCGGGAGTGGGCCGAGGTGTCTTCACTGCCGCGATCTCTGTGGACCACGCAGCCCGGCTCGAGTCCGCCCCGGCCGTAAGGCATGTCCAGAGCGTCGACGACGAGCTCGGCGCGGTGGTGGTCGGCCAGGGCGTAGTCGGCGACCCCGCCTGCTGGCCGGGTCCGGCCAGCAGGCGGGGTAGAGCCGCGCAGGCGGATTCACCTCTCGTTGCGCAGTCCCCACAGGGCGACGGGCACGCCGATGGCGACCAGGGCGGCGGCGGTGTAGAGGCCGGCCTGATAGCCCATGAGAAAGGCGTGCCCGGAGCCGGCGCCCGTGGAGGAGACGGAGCGCTGCACGGAGGTCACGATCAGACCGACCACGGCGATGCCGAACACCCCTGATGCCTCTCGTGTGGCGCTGAACAGTCCTGCCGCGATGCCGGAGAGCTGGTCGGGGGCGGATTCCAGAGCGCGCGTGGTCAGCGGTACCGCCAGGCCGGAGCCGATGCCGATCGCGGCGAGTCCCGGCAGGAGGTCGACGATTGCGCCGTGTCGGCTTCCCAGCGAGACCAGCAGCAAGCCCAGCGCGACCAGGAGCATCCCCGTCGCGGCGACTCGTGCGTCCCCCAGCCGACGAGCGAGGCGGGCCACGAAGGGAGCGGCGGCGAGCAGGGCCGCGGCAACGGGTGTGAACATGAGTCCGGCGGACGTGGGACTCAGGCGCAGGGAGTTCTGCAGGAAGAGCGCGGTGAAGAAGTAGACCCCGCTGACGCCCAGCCCCCACAGGAGCTGGGTGAGCAGGCCGCAGGTGAAGGCGCGCCGTGCGAAGAGGGTGGAGAAGGTCCCTCGGCTGTGGGGCGATGCGCCTGTGGCGAGCGCGAGGAGGGAGAGCGCGGACGCGACGGCGACGAGCGCGACGCGGGGGGTGGCGAAACCGTACTGCGGGCCCTCGATGAGGCAGTAGGCGAACCCGCCGATGGAGATGCAGGCCAGGAGGAGCGCGCTCAGGGGTGCGGCGGGTGCGTCGGCCTCGCCGGGTGCGGGGCGGGAGGGGCGGCGGGGCACGAACACGGCGCAGGCCAGCAAGCAGACCACGCCGACGGGGGCGTTGATCACGAACAGCCAGTTCCAGCCCAGATGTTCCGTGATCACTCCGGAGAGGACGGGGCCGCCGGCCAGGGCGGTGGCGAGCGCGACCGTGAGGGCGGTGAATCCGGCGTTCCTGGAACGGGGCGGAAGGTCGTGGGAGAGGACGGCCAGGGCCGCTGGAAGGATCAGGGCGGCTCCCGCTCCCTGCAGGCCCCGGCCTGTGATCAGCGTCGCCGCCTGTGTCGAGGCGCTGCACAGGATCGACGCCAGTGCGAAGACGGCGATGCCGAGGAGGAGGGTGGGGCGCCTGCCCTTGGTGTCCGCCAGGTGTCCGCCGAAGAGGAGGAAGCTGGAATGCGTGAGCGGGTAGATCGCGGCCACCCATTTCAGTCCCGCTTCGTCGAGTGCGAGCTCTGTCTGGATCTGGGGCAGGGCGACGTTGACGACGGTGCCGTCCAGGGCTGTCATGAAGGAGGGAAGGACGACGGCCAGCAGAATGCCGAGAATCCGCAGACGGCTCATCGACCAGCCTCATGAGTTGGCTCGGCATCAAGGACGTGGACCCCGCCGGGGCGTCGGGGTGCGACCGGGTCTCCTCATGGTCGGAGTGGGCGGCGCGCGCCTCAAAGCCGACACGCCGCAGTCCGATGCGGGGCTCGTGTGACGACCGGGCCGAGCGCAGGCGACAGCATCACATGCGGAGTGCGAGGTCGACGGCCTGCGGTGATTACGGCGTGTCACCCAGGTCATCGAGCGGATCCGTGTTCTTCTGATCTTTGATGCTTGCCCTATGTCAGTAAATACCAGGACATGAGGATGTGTTCCGGGATGCAGTCGGATGTTGTGTGGCATCGCTGCGGGTGCTGCCTTCGTCGGGCCGTCGTGGAAGTCCCTTCGTTCCTGTCCGTCGTCACGAAGGCTCGGTGATCCAGTGCCGTCAACTGCGCGAGACACGCTCGCCCACCATCTGGCCCAGTCCGCATCGAACGCGCCCGACGAGACCGCGTTCACCTTCGTGGACTTCAGCAGCAGCAGGGACGGCACCGCCCACGAGCTGACCTGGAGGCAGCTCGAGCATCAGGTCCGCGCCACCGCCGCGGGGCTTCGCCGAGTCGGTGCGGTGGGTGAACGTGTCGCCGTCGTCGCGCCGCAGGGCCTCGACTACGTGGTCGGCTTTCTGGGGGCCGCCTGCGCCGGCGCCATCGCGGTCCCCCTGTTCCCGCCCTCTCTGCCCGGCCACGGTGACAAGCTGGCGGCCTCCCTGGAAGACGCCGCCCCGCTGCTGGCCGTCACCACCGGGGAACAGCGCGCATCGGTGACGGAATTCTGCGCGGAGCGCCACATCGGATCGGGTATGCGCGTCACTGCCCTGCAGGACCTGCAGGCGAACGCCGGGACCGACTCCCCGGAGCCGGTCGCGCCCGCCCCCGAGGACTGCGCGTACCTGCAGTACACGTCGGGTTCGACGAGGGTTCCCTCCGGGGTGGAGATCACTCACGCCAATGTCTGCGCCAACGCCCGCCAGGGGATGGAGGCGTACGACATCCGCCGGGGACGCAACTGCGCCGTGGGATGGCTGCCCCTTTACCACGACATGGGCCTGGTGCTGACGGTCGCGCTGCCCGTCGTCGCCGGTGTCCCCTCGGTCCTGATGGACCCTCTGGCCTTCGTCCAGAGGCCCGCGAGATGGCTGCACCTGCTCACACGGCACGGCGGGGCGGTCACCGCGGCGCCGAACTTCGCCTACGACTACTGCGTCCAGCGGGTGGAGGAGGAGGAGCGCACCGCTCTTGGTCTGGGTTCGGTGGCGGCGATGATCAACGGCAGCGAACCCGTTCGTGCGCGGACGCTGACACGGTTCCAGGCCGCCTTCGCCTCCTGCGGCATGCGCAGGACGGCGATGCGTCCCTCGTACGGTCTGGCCGAGGCCACCGTGTTCGCGGCCACCTCGCCCCTGGCGGAGGAACCGACCGTCACCTGCTTCGACAGGGACGCGCTGGTGCAGGGCACCGCCCGCATCGTGGAGCCCTCTGACGGCGGGCCGGTCAGCGAGCTGGTCGCCTGCGGCCGGCCGACCAACCAGGAGATCGCCATCGTCGACCCCGAGACCCGCCTGCGGCAGGAGGACGGTACCGTCGCCGAGATCTGGATCAAGGGGCCCAACGTCGGACGTGGGTACTGGCGCCGCCCGCAGGAGAGCCGGGCCGCCTTCCACGCGGTCCTGCGGGGGGACGACCCCCGGGACCCCGCCCGGCACTGGCTGCGCACGGGCGATCTGGGGATGTGGTTCGACAAGCAGCTCTACATCACCGGGCGCGCCAAGGACCTGGTGATCGTCGACGGTACGAACCACTATCCGCACGACATCGAGGAGACGGTGCAGAACGCCCATCCGGTCATCCGGCGCCATCACGTCGCCGCTTTCGCCATGGGTACGGACGACGGCGAGAAACTCGTCGTCGTGGCCGAGCACGGACGGCAGGTCGACGATCCCGAGGCCGTGCACGACGAGGTCAGACGTGCCGTGCGCGGCGCGGTCGCCGAGGGGCACGCCCTCGCCGTCCACGACTTCGTCCTCGTCGCCCCCGACAGCGTCCCGTACACGACCAGCGGCAAGGTCTGCCGGACCGCCTGCCGTGAGCGCTACCTGGCCGGCCGGTGGTCGCAGCCGAAGCACGCGGCGGGGAAGGGGGCCGGCCGGGCATGACGGCGACGGGCGGACAGTCGGAGCGTTCGACGGGCACCGGTGAGTCGTCTGCCGGTGCCCCACCAGGCGCGGCCGCGCCGGATGCCGCAGAGCTGCGCACCGTGCTGCGGGAGCTCGTGGCGCATGCGTGCGACGTGCCGGTGGAGGAGCTGGACGACGCGCGCCCCCTGCCCGAGTACGGGCTCACGTCGCGCGACGCGGTCGACCTCTCCGGGCGCCTGGAACAGATCCTCGATGCGCCGCTCCCCGCCACGCTGCTGTGGGAGAACCCGACGATCGAGCTGCTCCTTGACCGCCTCGCCCCGCAGGAGCGACCCGCCCGGCGGACACGGCGTGCAGCCGGCGAGGGCGCCCTGGATGCCGGGGCCGAGCCGATCGCCGTGGTGGGGGTCGGGTGCCGCCTGCCCGGCGGCGTCGACGGGCCCGGCGCCTTCTGGCAGCGCCTGCTGGCCGGCACCGACGCCATCGGCCGGGTACCTCCCGGACGCTGGCGGGACTTCGACGACAAGAGCGCTGACGCCGCCGCCGTCGTGGACCGCACCTCCCGGTGGGGCGGTTTCCTCGACGACATCGAGGGGTTCGACGCCGACTTCTTCGGCATCACTCCTCGCGAGGCGGAAGTGATGGACCCGCAGCAGCGCCTCCTGCTCGAGGTGAGCTGCGAGGCCCTGGACCATGCGGGGATCGCCGCTGCGCGCCTGCAAGGAACGGCGACCGGCGTCTTCGTCGGTCTCAGCGCACTCGAGTACGGGCACCTGACGTCGTTCGACGCCTCCCGTGTCACCGCCTGGACGAGCACCGGGGCGGCCGGCAGCATCGTCGCGAACCGGCTGTCCTACCTGCTGGACCTCGGCGGTCCGAGCATGACCGTGGACACCGCCTGCTCCTCGTCCCTCGTCGCCGTCCACCAGGCCTGCCGCAGCCTGCGCAGCGGCGAGAGCGACACCGCGCTGGCGGCGGGGGTCAACGTCCTGCTGTCCCCCGCCGTGACCGCCGCCTTCGACCAGGCCGGCGCGCTGGCGGCCGACGGCCGGTGCAAGCCCTTCGACGCCGGCGCCGACGGCATCACGCGAGGCGAGGGCTGCGGCGTCGTCGTCCTGAAGCGGCTCCGCGACGCCCGGCGCGACGGTGACAGGGTCCTCGCCGTCATCCGGGGCACCGCCGTCAACTCCGACGGCCGCTCGGCCGGCCTCATGGCACCCAACCCCGTCGCGCAACAGGCGCTGCTGGAGGCCGCCCTGCGGGACGCCGGCGCCCGGGCCGGCGACGTCGACTACGTCGAGGCACACGGCACGGGCACGCTCCTGGGCGATCCCATCGAGGCCGGCGCGCTCGGCGCCGCCCTCTGCGCCGAGCGGCCCGTGGACCGCCCGCTGCTCATCGGGTCCGTCAAGAGCAACCTGGGGCACCTGGAGGGCGCGGCGGGCATCACCGGTCTGATCAAGACGGTGCTCTCGCTCCACCACGGGCAGATCCCGGCGACCCTGCACTTTCGCAGCCCGAACCCGCACATCGACTTCACCGCGCTGCGCCTGCGCGTCGTGACCGGTGCGACGCCGTGGCCCGGCGGGACCGCCCGCCCGGCCCTCGCCGGGGTGTCGGCCTTCGGCTTCGGGGGCACCAACGCGCACGTGGTGGTGGAGCAGGCCGCCGCGACGGCCACCGCGCGCCCTGCCCCGCCCGCCCACGTGTCCCCCGCCACCGGGCGGGAAACGGACGGCGGCCTCCCGCACGTTCTGCTGGTGTCCGCCCGCTGTGAGGACCGGCTGCGGGACGCGGCCACCGCACTCACCCACCGGCTGGCCGCCGAGGACGGCCTTCCGCCGCTCGGCGACCTGGCCCACACCCTGGCCCACCACCGCCGTGGTCCGGCGACCGCGGCCGTCGTGGCCCGCACCCGCGGCGAACTCGTGGACGCGCTGGCCGCACTGGTGCGCGGGGAATCCGGGGCCGGCGTCGTCGCGGCCGGCATCCGAACAAACCCGCCGAAACCGCGCAAACCGGTCCTGGTGTTCTCCGGCTACGGCTCCCAGTGGCTCGGCATGGGGCGCCGTCTGCTGAACGACAGCCCGGTCTTCGGCGAAGCGGTGGCCCGGCTCGATCCGGTGTTCAGCACCGAACTGGGCACGTCGCTGAGCACGCTCATCCGCTCCGAGGGAGACAGCGGCGTGGACCGCGTCCAGCCGCTCCTGTTCGGTCTGCAGTGCGCGCTCACCGACACCCTGCGCGCCCATGGCGTGGAACCGGCCGCGGTGATCGGGCACTCGATGGGGGAAGTCACCGCCGCGGTGGTCGCCGGCGCGCTGACCCTGCGTGACGGCCTGAAGGTGATCCTGCACCGTTCGGTGATGCTCGCCCGGATCGACGAGGAACACGCCGGAGCCATGGCGGCCGTGGAACTTGCCGACGAGACACGCTCCGACGTCCTCGCCCGCTACCGCGGCGTCGACGTCGCGGTGCACTCCTCCCCGCACCGCTGCACCGTGGCCGGCCCCGCCGAAGCCGTCGGCCGGCTGGTCGACGATCTCACCGCGGCCGGCCGCCTCGCCCGCCTCCTCGACGTGGGCGGAGCAGGCCACTCCCCCGCGGTCGATCCCATCCTGCCGGCACTGCACGAAGCACTGACGTCCGTTCAGGCGCACACCCCCGCCCTCCCCTGGTACAGCACGGTCCTCGACGACCCGCGAAGCCCCGTACGCCCGGATGCGGGGTACTGGTGCGCCAACGCGCGCCGGCCCGTCCGGTTCCAGCAGGCGGTGGCCGCCGCCGCGTCGGACGGCCACGACCTGTTCCTCGAGATCGCGCCGCACCCCCTTGCCGCCGTCCCCCTCGGCGAGACCCTCGCCGACACACCCGGCGCCCCGACCGCCGCCGTCCTGCCCACCCTGCACCGCAACGGCGACGAGACCGTCGACCTGTTCACCTGCCTGGCCCGGCTCCACCTCGCCGGCGTCGCAGGACCCGGACAGCGCCTGTGGCCCGGCGGGCGGCGCGTCGCCCTGCCCAGCCCGCCGTGGCGCCACGTACGGCACTGGTTCCGCTCCCGCAAGGCGACACGTTCGGCTCCGGGCGGCCACGCACTGCTGGACCTGCGCACGCAGGACCCGCTCACCGGCCGCGTCCTGTGGCAGGGGGATGCGGGAACCGCGCGCCACGGGCAGCAGGCGCGCACGCTGCTCGGCCTGCCGGTACTCGGCCTGCCCGCCTGCGCGCAGCTGGTGATCGCCGCAGCGCAGGACGTGCGCGGGACGGATCTGGAAAGCGTCCGCATCGAGGACCTGACCGTGCACGACTGGCTTGCGGTGTCCGCCAGTTCACCGGTCACCGTCGTGTGGCAGCCGTCCGGCCCCCATCAGGCGGCCGTCACCATCCATGCACGCTCCCGCACGGGCGACTGGCTCTGCCACGCCTCGGCCCGGGTCCTGACCGCCCCGGACCCCGTCGAAGAGGGGCGGTCCCGCGACGACGCCTCACCGTTCGAAACCGTCCACCGGCCGTCGACCGACACGCCGCAGCCGTCCACCGGGCAGCCGCTGGCGGAGCTCCTCGACGCCGCCCTGTACGCGCCGCTCGCTCTCGGGGCCTGCGCGGGCGACCGGGACGGCGACGGGTCGGCCCCGGACGCCGCCGAGCGCGCCCCGGCCTCGGTACGGCTGCTGCAGTTGCAGCGGACCACGGTGGACGGCGCCTACCGGATCACGTGCTCCGCGTCGGCCGGCGAGGAGACCGGCGCGAACGGCCGGCCGAGCCGGTGGGACATCCGGGCCCAGGGCGCCCACGGCGCGGACCTCGTGGCGCAGGGGGTCCGGGTGCAGCGCGTCGAGCCGGAGGAGGTCCGCCCGCCGCTGGAGGACATCGCCTTCGACATCCAGTGGCACAAGGCCGGCGCGGGCGTCCCGCGTCCCTGCGCCCGCGTCCTGCTGCTGACCGACTCCTGCGGCGGCGACGCCGACCAGCTCGCCGCCCCCCTCGCCGCCGCACTCGAGAAAAGAGGGGTGAGCGTCACCCTGGGCGTGCACCCGGGCGACTCCGGCGACGCTCTCCTGGACACCTGGCGGGAGCAGACCGGCGAGAAACGGTCCGCGGTCGTCGTGCTCCTCGGTCCCCAGCACACGCACCCCGAGGCCTTCGGCGAACTCCACACGGCGGCCCGGGTGGCGCGCCGGCTCGCCACGGGCCCACAGGGCGCGCCGACCCCCCGCCTGTGGCTCGTGACCAGCGACGCCCTGGCCACCGGTCCGGGTGAAGTACCCGACCCCGACCGGGCATGCCTGCGGGGCTTCGTCCGCGTGATGGCCCTGGAGCGTCCGGACCTGCGGGCCTGCCTGGTCGACATCACCGCACAGCCCGAGCCGGTGGACGACCTGGTCCAGGAACTCCTCGCCGACGGAGAGGCCGACGAGGTCGCCTGGCGCTCCGGGACCCGCCTGGTGGCCCGGCTCGCGCCCGCGGACGTCGACGAACCGGGCGACGAGGTGCCGTTCACCCGGCCCGACGGGGCCTACATCCTCACCGGCGGACTCACCGGACTCGGCCTCGCCACCGCACACCGGCTCGCCGAGACCGGAGCGGGCCGCATCGTGCTCAACGGCCGCAGAGAACCCGGCCCCCAGGCCCGGACGGCCCTGGCCGAGCTACGCGCGCTGGGGGCGTCCGTCGCAGTCGTCCGCGGCGACATCGCCGAAGCCGACGTGGCAGAGCGCCTCGTCGCGGCCGCCGTGGCCGAAGGCCACACACTGCGCGGCGTCGCCCACGCGGCCGGAGTACTCCACGACCGCATGCTCACCGACCTGCAGCCCTCCGACATCTCCGCGGTCCTGAAGCCCAAAGCCGTCGGCGCGCTGCGGCTGGACAGCGCCACCCGTGAACACGCTCTGGACTGGTGGCTCGTCTACAGTTCCGCCGCCGCACTGTTCGGCTCACCGGGACAGGCGGCCTACGCCGCAGCGAACGCATGGCTGGACGCGATGGCACAGCGGCGCCGTGCCGCCGGACGCCCCGCGACGTCCATCGCATGGGGCCCCTGGGCCCAGGTGGGAGCCGCGCCGGACCACCCGGCACTGGCGATGAAGCCCCTCGCGACGTCCGAAGGCCTGGACGCCCTGCAGGCACTCGTCACCCGTGCACGCACCCACACGGGCATCGCCCACCTGGACGCCCGAAGAGCCCTCACGGCCTTTCCCGGCCTGGAGAAGGTGCCCTTCTTCGCCGACGTCCTCACCGACGACACCGCGCCCGCCGGGGAATGGGCCGGCCCCGACGGCATCGCCGGACTCGGCGACGCAGCCGCCGCGAAGGTCTGCGCGCGCCTGACCGAACGCACCGCAACGATCATGGGGTTCGCAGCCCCGGAACTCAACGAGACGGTCCCCCTCACCGAGCTGGGCCTCGACTCACTGATGACGGTACGGATCCGCAACGCAGCCCGGCAGGACTTCGCGGTGGACCTGCCCGGCGAACTCCTCCTGCGCGGCGCCAGCCTGCGCCAGGTCCAGGAAGCAGTACTGAGCGCACTCGACCTCGAACCCCCAACCCCGGGACGGCAGGCCCAGGCACCGACCCCGGGACAGACCCCGGCACCGGGACAGACCCCGGGACGGCAGGACCAGGCACCGGGACAGGCCCAGGCACCGGGACGCCAGTCCCCGGCCCACGCCCCGGCCCAGGCATCGGCGTCGGCGTCGGCGTCGGCGTCGGCGTCGGCGTCGGCGTCGGCGTCGGCGTCGGCGTCGGCGTCGGGACAGCGGTCACCTGCCCAGGCGCACCCGGCCTCCCCGGACGACCTCCCCGCACTGCCCACCACGATCAGCCCCCGGGACGCCGCCGAACGCCTCGTCGCGAGCGTGTGGACCCAAACCCTCGGCACCCGCCCCTCCGACGTCGACGACGACTTCGTCGACGCCGCGGGCGACACGGACACCGCACCCCGAACCCTGGCCGAGGGAATCCGCCAACGCCTCGCAGACGCCGACATCGCCCTGACCGAGGAACACGTCGTCAGCGCCCGCACCGTCGCCGCCCTCGCCGACCTCATCCGGCCCGCAGTCAACGGCACCAAAGGCTCCACCGTACGCACCCTGCGCACCGCCCGACCGGGAACAGCCGCCCCACCCCTGTTCACCTTCCATCCCGCAGGCGGCCCCACCTCCGTCTACCACCCCCTGGTCCAGCAACTGGCCACCCCCCACGCCGTCTACGGAATGGAACGCCTGGACACGGTCCCCACCCTGGAGGAAAAAGCCGCTCACTACCTCCGCCTCATCACCGAGATCCAACCCGAAGGGCCCTACCACCTGCTCGGCTGGTCCTTCGGCGGCTGCCTCGCCTACGAAGTCGCCCACAACCTCCACGACCAAGGCCGATCCGTGGGCTTCCTCGGCCTCATCGACACCATCCTCCCGGCCGCCCTCCCCGGGCTGGACTCCCAGGAACTACTCCTGCACCGCTTCAGCCGCTTCGCCGAATACCTCGAAAAAACATACGGACACCGCCTGGACCTGCCCTACGAAGAACTCGCCGCCACCCCCGAAGACCAACAAATCGACCTGATCATGCGACTGGTCGCCGACGCCGGCCTCCACATGAGCCCCGGCATCCTGGAACACCAGCGCACCTCCTACACCGACGCCCGAGTCGGAGAACGCTACCGGCCACGGCCCTACCACGGACACGTCGTCCTCTACCGGGCGCAAGAGGCCCAGGCACTCACGACCGCCCTCGACCCCCGCTACCTCCGCACAGAACACGACCTGGGATGGGCACCCCTGTGTCCCTCACTCGAGATCATCCCCGTCCCGGGCGACCACCTGTCACTCATCGACCCACCCCACGTGCAGACCATCGCAACACACCTCACCACAACCCTCACCCCAACAACCGACTGACAAAACGACGAGGCGAGCCGGAACCGGGCTTGATCCGCTTTGACGGACATCGAAGATCAGGGGTTCTGCCCCGGGAGGATGTCCATCATGGAGAGTACGGGGAAAGAAGAAGCCTCGCCCTCGCCGCTCGTTCACCCCTGACTTCAAGTCCGAGATCGTCGAGCTGTGCCGACGCGGTGACCGCTCGGTTGGTCAGATCGCCAAAGACTTCGATCTGACCGAGACCGCGGCGCGCGACCGGGTGAGCAGGCCGAGGTCGACGCGGACGAGCGGGACGGCCCGACCAGCAGCGAACGCGAAGAGCTGGCCGCACTGCAGCGGGAGAACCGCCGTCTGCGTGAGGACGTCGATACCCTCAAGCGGGCCACGGCCTTTCTTCGCGAGCAATGCTCAGATCCCGTGGATCGGCTCAGGAGGGCGCACCTTCCCGAGTGATCGATCGACTGGTACCGAGTAGACCCGCGTTGCCGCGCGCGTCGGGAAGGCACGCCCGTGCTGAGCGTCGTGAACCACGACCGCACCACCGTCAACGGCTCCTCCCTCACCGATGAGATCGTCCGCGAGGGCGCGAGGCGGATGCTGGCAGCCGCGCTGGAGGCCGAAGCCAACGCCTACATAGCCGAATTGGCCGACGAGCGTGACGACGACGGGCGCCGTCTGGTGGTGCGCAACGGTCACCAACGGGCCCGGAAGGTCACCACCGCGGCCGGGGCGGTCGAGGTCAAAGCGCCGCGGGTGAACGACAAGCGGGTCGACGACGAGACGGGCGAGCGCAAACGGTCCTCCTCGGCGATCCTGCCGCCGTGGTGCCGCAAGTCCCCGAAGATCAGCGAGGTGCTGCCACTGCTCTATCTGCATGGTCTGTCCTTCGGCGACTTCGTGCCCGCCCTGGAACATTTCCCGGGCAGCGCGGCGGGCCTGTCACCGGCGACGGTCACCCGGCTCACCCAGCAATGGCAGGCCGACCACCAGGAGTCCGGCGAGCGCGACCTGTCCGCCAGCGACTACGTCTACGTCTGGGCCGACGGCATCCACCTGCGCATACGCCTGCGGAAGGCGAAGTCGTGCGTGCTCGTGCTGATGGGCGTGCGCGCGGACGGCACCAAGGAACTGATCGCTATGAGCGACGGCTACCGCGAGTCAGCCGACTCCCGGGGCGATCTGCTGCGCGACGGTCAGCGGCGCGGGATGCGCGCTCCCGTCCTGACGGTCGGCGACGACGCGCTCGGTCTCTGGAAGGCCCTGGCCGAGGTCTTCCCCGAGGCCCCCCATCAGAGGTGCTGGGTTCACAAAATCGCAAACGTGCTCGACGCCCTCCCGAAGTCCGCCCAGCCCGGAGCGAAGAAGACCCTGCAGGAGATCTACAACGCCGAGGACCACGACCACGCACTCCAGGCCGTCGCGGCGTTCGAGAAAACCTACGGCGCGAAGTTCCCCAAGGCCGTCAAGAAAACCACCGACGACGTTGACGAACTGCTGGCCTTCCACAACTTCCCCGCCGAGCACTGCATCCACCTGCGCACCACGAACCCCATCGCGTCCACGTTCGCCACCGTCCGCCTGCACACGAAGGTCACCAAAGGCGCCGGCAGCACGGCCGCCGCCCTGGCCATGGTCTTCAAGCTGGTGGAATCGGCACAGCAGCGGTGGCGTGCCGTCCATGCCCCTCACCTCGTCGCCCTCGTCCGCGCTGGAGCCCGCTTCGAGAGGGGTCAGCTCGTCGAACGCAGTGAGGTGACCACCGCGTGAACCAGCGCGCGCCCGCACCACCATGGATGGTTCTGGTCGGCCCGGCCGGCGCCGGAAAGACCACACTCGGCCAGGAGATCGCGGCAAGAACGCAAAGACCGTTCGTCGATCTGGATGCCGTTGCGGACGGGTACTACGCGCAGGTGGGATGGAGCACCGCCACACTCCGCGAACGCATCGCCGTCGTCGGGCGTCTCGCGGCCGAGACCGAGTGGGAACCGGCCCGAGCACACGCCGTGGCATGTGCTGTCGCCGACCACCCTGACGCCGTGATCGCGCTGGGCGCAGGCCACACCAGCTACACCGGCCACCAGCATCTGGCCACGGTTCGCACCGCACTGGGTCGCTGCCATGACGTGGTCCGCGTCCTGCCGTCCGCCCATCGCGAGACCTCACTGACCGTCCTCCGGCGACGCTGCACGGCAGACAAGGGCCGATCCTGGATCATCGACGGACACGACTTCCTCGCCCACTGGCTAGACGACCCCGGCACCCAACTGGTCGCGACACAAACGATCTACACCAGCGACGAAACTCCGGCCCAGACCGCAGCACGACTCCTCCGACGCAACTGATCAAGGCAAAACCGCCCCAACCGATCCACAAATATTGACAATTACCCGCGCAGGAACTCCACTCAAAACTTGTGGAGTTGACCCGAAAGGCGGCGGATGCCGCAGACGTTCCCGCTGGGATTGTGCAGCACAACGCCCTTGGGCCTGCGCTCGGGCTCGTAGTTCCCGCCCGCCGGTCAGGTGAACTGCATGCCGCAGCAGCCCCGTCGAACGAGCTCGCGCCGAAGGTCCAGGTTCTCGCCGTGGGCTTGTCCGAGCGCGTCCCGTACTGCCTGCACTTCTTCGCGGTACTGCTTCTTCAGACGGTGATCCGGCTGGCCAGCGCGAGGACAGAGTGTCCGCTCGCCGACCGGAGGCGTCGGTG
>NZ_JBJZOJ010000076.1:0-35213 GCF_047200655.1 Streptomyces sp. MS06 | reverse complement strand
CGTCCAGTCGGTCCCGGGCGGCCCTGATCGCGTCGATCAGCTCGGCGGGCTCCAGCACCTCGAAGGGAAGGCCCGTCATCATCACGTGCACCACCATCGCGTCCAGTCCCGCGGCCCCGGTGCGCAGCACGCAGGCCTCGGGGCCGTCGGCCTCCAGCGTCCCGTCCGAGGGGGAGATCCGCTCGGCCGCCCGAGCGAGCGGCACCAGCAGCCGCACGGCGGCACGGGAGGCGTATGCCCGGGTGGAGACGCCCTGCGAGACGTAGGCGGCGAGGTCGTCGGCGGGCGGGGTGCGCGGGGTGAAACGCGGGCCGTGCGGTGGCAGCGGGGTGACGCGGTCGACCCGGAAGGTGCGCCAGTCCTGCCGCTCCAGGTCCCAGGCGACCAGGTACCAGCGGCGCTCGGTGCAGACCAGGCGGTGCGGCTCGACCGTGCGGCGGCTCGACGTGCCGTCGTGGGTGCGGTACCGGAAGCGCAGCAGCTCCGCGTCCCGGCACAGGCAGGCCAGTTCGGTCAGGACGGCCGGGTCGGCCGCGGAGAGCTGCGGACCGCGCAGCACCGGCACCGTGAAGGCGGTCAGCGCGCCCACCCGCCGGCGCAGCCGGTGCGGCAGCACCTGCTCCAGCTTGGCGAGGGCCCGCACCGAGCTCTCGCCGATGCCCTCGACGCCCCGCCCGGCGGCGCCGCGCAGGCCGACCGCGACGGCGACCGCCTCGTCGTCGTCGAGCAGCAGGGGCGGGAGTTGCGCGCCCGCGCCCAGCCGGTAGCCGCCCCCGGTGCCCGGGCTGGCGTCGACCGGGTAGCCCAGCTCGCGCAGCCGCTCCACGTCCCGGCGCACGGTCCGCGGGGTGACACCGAGTCGTTCCGCCAGTGCCGCTCCGGACCACTCGCGGTGGGCCTGGAGGAGCGAGAGCAGGCGCAGCAGTCGTGCCGAGGTCTCCAGCATGGCCCCAGTCTGGCGCAACGCCGGTCACGGCTCGTACGGCAGCTCCGGCACGACGAAGCAGGTGCGGTTCATGTCCCCCTGGCTGACCCAGCCGGTGCCGTCCCGCCAGCGGGCCACCGACAGGCAGGCCCGGGCGGTGGTCGGCGGGTCGGGCCGGCTGGCGAAGGAGACCGGCAGCAGCAGTCCGTCGGCGGTGAAGTCGCGGCTGCCGCCCACGAAGCGGTCCACGCACGCGCGGGTGACGCCGCCGCTCTTCGCGCAGTGCTCGGCCGCGTCGGTGAACCACATGGCGGCCGCCCAGCCCTCGAGCTGCCACTGCGAGTGCGTCGGCAGGCCCGCGGTGGCGTCCCGGAAGGCGCGCACCGCCGCGTTGCCGGTGTCCTCGTAGTTCCGGCTGGATCCGGTCACCCACAGGGCGTTGCGGCACCGCGGGCTGTCCCGGTAGTCCTCGGGGACGGTGGAGGTCCAGTTCTGCACGTTCGTCACCTTGGCCGTGACGTGCGCCCCGACCGCGTCCATCGCCTTGCACAGCCGGGCGTTGCCGTGCGTGTCGAGGGCGTCGAAGACCAGGTCGGCGCCCTGGTTCTTCAGATCCGCCGCGGCGGCGCGGAAGTTGGGCAGCGCGAAGTCGAGCTGCTCGGGGACGACCCGGTAGCCCTCGGCCTTCAGGCCCCGTTCGACGAACCGGGCGTAGGACGTGGAGGCGGCCTGGTTGTACGAGACGACCGCGGCCGTGCGGGCGCCCTGCTCGCGCTTGAAGTAGCGATAGACCTCGGTGCCGCCGTACAGCTTGCCGTTCCAGCCGGGGGTGCCGTCGCGGGGCGCCGAGCTGCCGTGGATGCCGTACAGGTGCGGCCAGGTGTCGTAGGCGGCGCCGATGGGCTGGCCGCCCACGTCCGGCACGCCCGCGCGGGAGACGCGGGGCGCCCCGGCGTAGTCCAGCGCGGTGGTGGCGACCAGGGCGACGACCCGGTCCTCGTCGACCAGCCGGTGGACGCAGGCGTTGTTGCCGACGCCGCTGCCGCCGTCGTCGCACTGGTGCACCTCGACCCGGCGCCCGTCGATGCCGCCGTGTGCGTCGAGCCGGTCGAAGTAGGCCTTGGCGCCGTCCCGCGGACCGGTGAAGGCGTCCCCGCCGACCGGGCTGGTGGCGCTGGTGATGATGCCGACCCGGATCGGCTCCGCCGAGCCGGACCCCCCGGTCCGGGCGGCGTGGGTGAAGTCGCTCTCCGGCAGCCGGCTGCCGCAGGCCGCGGCCAGCAGGGTCAGCAGCGCCGCCGCGGCGGCCTCAGCAGCCCGGAAGCGCCGACGCGGAGGCATTTCCGCTCATCGCGACCAGCGCGCACAGCGTGCTGGCGGACACCTTCCAGGTGCCGTCCTGCAGGACCGCCGTCCCCGAGGCGTTCGGCAGGGCGGTGGCGCCGTTGAGGGTGAGGTCGTAGGTGACGGTCGCCTGGGTGGGCGAGGTGAACTCGACCGCCGTCACGTTCGCCTGCACCTGGCCGCCGCGCTGGTCGCCGCTGAAGGCCTGCAGGACAGGGGCCATCCGGTCGCCGTTCTCCAGCACGTCCTGCTTCTGCTGGAGGGAGCTGGCCGGGTCGAAGAAGGTCTGCCAGTCCTTCTTGACCTGCTGCTCGGCCGCCGCGAGGTCCGCGGGCGCCGTCGCCCCGGTCGCGGTGGGGCTGGTCGACGAGGGGGACGCGGAGGAGCCGCCTCCGCTGTCGCTGCACGCCGTGACGACAGGGGCGACAATGAGAGCGAGGGCGGCCGCGAACGCGGTACCCCGCCCCACCGTCCGGGGGACGCGCCCTCGTCGCCCGTGCCCCCGCCGTCCGTTCCCCCGATTGAGGTCGCTACCGAGAACCATCTGGCTCACCACCGGATGTCGGTCCGGGCCCTGTCCGCCCGGTGCTTTAAGGGTCGGCTCACGGAAGGCATAGTGCAACTCCGCCGGCCGGCTCGGGCGGGCCGCCGGCGCACGAGGCGTGGGAGCCGCGATGAGGACACCCGACCGGCTGCGGACCGTGCACCCGGCGCTGTGGGCGGGATGGGCCGCGCTCGCGGCCGGCGCGGTGCTGTGCGTCATCGGCTGGTACGGCGTCTCGGGTGAGCGGTACGCCGAGCGCCAGCTTCCCTACCTGGCCTCCTGCACGATCCCCGGCGCCGCGCTGATCGTCGCCGGGGCGGTGCTGCTCACCCACGGCCGGGCGGAGGCCGCCGCCGCGCGGGTGGAGGAGCTGTACGACCTGCTGGCGGTCGAGGAGCCGGAGGGGCGTCGGGAGACCGGCACGCCGGAACCGGGGCCGATCGCGGTCAGCGGGGAGCTGCGGACCGTGCCGGGCGGCACGCTGTGGCACCGCGCCGACTGCCCGCTGGTCGCCGGGAAGGCGGAGGCGGTGCCGCTGGACGCCGCACCGCCGGCGGACGGCGGGCTGGGTCCGTGCCCGGTCTGCCGCCCGGCGGAGGAAGGCGGCTGATGTCCTCGCTCACGTACGACCTGACGCTGGCCGGTCTGTCGGTGGGCAGCGCCGCCGCACTCACCGGCATCGGCCTCGTGGTGACGTACCGGGCGACCGGGGTGCTGAACTTCGCGCACGGCGCGATCGCGATGGTGTGCGCGTACGCGCTGCGGCAGTGCGTGGTGGTGTGGGGCTGGCCGCGCTGGACGGCCGCGGTCGTGGTGCTGCTGGTGCTGGCGCCGGGCATCGGCGTGGTACTGGAACGGCTCGTGTTCCGTCCGCTGGCGGGACCGGGCGGCGGACCGGCGCAGACCCTGGTGGCCTCGATCGGGGTGTTCGTGCTGCTGGTGGGCGGGGCGGCGCTGGTGTGGGGGCAGGGGGCCCGGGACGACGCGCCGGACCTGGTGCCGTCGGGGCCGTGGGGGCCCCTGGCGGTCGCACTGGCACTCGCCGCCGGAGTGACCGCGGTGATCCGCTTCACCGGCTTCGGGCGGGAGCTGCGGGCCGTCGTCGACGACCGGCGGCTGGCCGTGCTGGGCGGCGTCGACGCGGACCGGGTAGCCGCGGCGGGCTGGGCGTTCGGCACCTTCACGGCGGGGCTGACCGGCGTGCTGCTCGCCCCGTACGTACGCCTGGACCCGTACGGTCTGCCGCTGCTGGTCATGGAGGTGATCGCGGTCGCGGTCGCGGCGCGGATGCGCAGCCTGCCGGTCGCGGTGGCGGTCGCCCTCGCCGTCGGGGTGGCGCAGAGCCAGCTCACCCGGCTGCATCCCACGGGCTGGGCGCAGCCCCTGGTGGAGGCGGTCGGGGCGAACCTTTTCGTGCTCGCGCTGCTGGTCGCGGCGCTGGTGCTGCCCGGTGTCGGCGCGCGGGACGCACTGCCCCGCCCGGCCGCCGCACGGGTGCCGGTCCCGCACGGCGCGGGCGTCGTCGCGGTGGTGCTGTTCCTGCTCCCGCTCGGTCTGGCCGGTCCCGACCTGCACACCGCGGTGCAGGTGCCGGCGCTGGGCGTGGTGCTGCTGTCGCTGGTGGTGGTGACCGGGCGCGGCGGCCAGATCTCCCTGGGGCAGGCGGCGTACGCGGGGCTGGGCGCCCTGTTCACGGCGCTCCTCGCGGCCGGCCGCTTTCCCGGCCTGCCCCGGCTGCCGCTGCTGGCGGCGCTGGCGGTGGCGGTGGTGCTGGTGGCGCCGCTCGGGGTGCTGACCGGCTGGCCCGCGATCGGCCGCCGGGGGCTCGCGCTGGCTCTGGCGACCTTCGCGGTGGGCGTCGGCGTCAGCCGTTTCGTCTTCGACCAGCCGTACGCCACGGCCGGGCTGTCCCTCGGCCGCCCGACGGGTTTCGAGGGCGACCGCCCCTTCTACGTCCTGGAGCTGGTGCTGCTGGCTGCCGCGCTGCTGGCGGCGCGCGCACTGCGCCGGGGCCGTACCGGGCGCGCGCTGGCCGCGATGCGGGACCACGAGCCGGGCGCGGCGGCGGCCGGTGTGCGGGTGCCCTCGCTCAAGCTGCTGGCCTTCGTCTCGGGGGCGGCGCTGGCCGCCCTGGGCGGCGGCCTGCTGGGGATGGGGCTGCGTGCCTTCGACCCGGGCTCCTTCGACCCGGTGCGCGGGCTGCTGTGGTTCGCCGCGGTCGTGGTGCTGGGCGCGGACAGCGCGCTCGGCGCGCTGCTCGCGGCGGCCCTGCTGGTGGGCCTGGACGCGGGGGCGCGCGGCGGGATGGCGGCTGCGCTGGTCGGCGTCCTGGCGGTCCTGGTCGGCAGGTTCCCGGAGGGCCCCTTCCAGGCGCTGCGCACGGCCGCGGCGCGGCTGCGGCCGCCGCGGAGCGCGACCCTGACGCCCCTGGGCGTGCGGGTCGGCGCCCGGGTCCGTACGGCGGCGATGCGGTCCGGCGCCCGGACCACCGGCCCGGACGGGGCGCAGGCGGCTGCCGCGGCAGGCGTGGCGGGCGCGGCAGGCGCGGCAGGCCCGGCGGGCGCGGCAGGCCCGGCAGGCCCGGCAGGCCCGGCAGGCCCGGCAGGCGCGGCGGGCGCGGCGGGCGCGGCGGGCGCGGCGGGCGGCGCTGCCAGTGCGGCCGGTGCGGCCGGTGCGGCCGGGGGTGTCGCCCCGGCCGCGGACCGCCGCGGGACCGCCGGAACGGGGGTCTCCCGGGACGGCCGGGCTGCGGCTGCGGCCGCACGGCGGCCGGCCCCCCGGGCGGGGGGCGCCGGTCCGCCCGTCCTCGCCGCCCGCCGGCTCCGCGCCCGCTACGGGGGGTTCACCGCCCTCGACGAGGTGGACCTCGAGGTGCCGCGCGGGCGGGTCAGCGCCGTCGTGGGGCCCAACGGGGCGGGGAAGAGCACGCTGTTCCACTGCCTTGCCGGCACCCTCCGGCCGGCTCACGGCCAGGTCCTGTTCCGGGGGCGGGACATCACGCGGATGCCGGCGCACGCCCGGACCCGGCTGGGGATCGCCCGGACCTTCCAGCAACTGGCGGTGTTCCCGACCCTGACCGTGGCGGACAACGTCCGGGTGGGCGCCGAGCACGGGCGGGTGACGGACCCGGAGGCGGTGGAGCGGGCGCTGCGGCTGCTCGGGCTCGACGGCCCCGTGCGGTCGCGGCCCGCCGCCGACCTGCCCACCGGGACGCTGCGCCGCGTCGAGCTGGCCCGCGCCGTGGCGGGCGACCCGTTCGTGCTGCTGCTCGACGAGCCGGCCGCCGGACTGGACAGCGCCGAGGTGACCGCGCTGGCCGGCGTCCTGCGGGCCCTGGCCGCCGAGGGGACCGCCCTGCTCGTCGTCGAGCACGATCTCGACCTGGTCGCCGATCTCGCCGACGTGGTGCACGTGCTGACGGCGGGCCGGATCGTCGCCTCCGGTCCGCCGGGCAGCGTCCTGGACGCCTCCGGCTCCCTCACCGACCGGGAGGACGCCGCACCGTGACCACCGGGACGCTCATCTCCCTGCGGCGGGCCCGGGTGCGCTACGGCCCGCTCGAGGCACTGCACGGTGTCACCCTCGCCGCACCCGGGCCGGGCCTCACCGTGCTGCTGGGCCGCAACGGCTCGGGCCGCACCACCGCCCTGCGCGCGCTGGCCGGTCTCGTGCCGCTGTCCGAGGGGTCGGTGGTGTGGGACGGCTCCGAGGTCACCCGTGTTCCGGCCTACGAGCGGGCCCGCCGGGGGCTGCGCCTGGTGCCGGAGCGGCAGGCGGTGTTCGGGTCGCTCACCGTGCGGGAGAACCTCGAACTGGCCGCCCCGGAGGAGTCCTCGGCCCTCGAGGCCTTCCCGGAGCTGCGTCCGCTGCTGTCCCGGCGGGCGGGCACCCTCTCCGGCGGAGAGCAGCGCATGCTCGCCCTGGCGCGCGCGCTGTCGGCCCGCCCGCGGGTGATGCTGGCCGACGAACCGGCGCAGGGCATGTCGCCCGCCGTGGCGGCCCGCACCTACGCGCTGCTGGGCTCGCTCGACGCCTGCGTGGTCGTCGCCGAGCAGCGGCTGCCCCCGGTCCCGCGGGACCGGGCGGTGCTGGTGTACGAGTTGCGCAGGGGCCGGGTCGTGTTCGGCGGTGAGGCGCACGAGTTGGCGCACCGGACGGCCCGGAACGGCGGAGCCGCGGACGGGTGAGACGTGGACGGCGGAGACGTGGACCCGTCAGACGCGGGCGGGTGGCGCACCGCATCCGGTACGGAACGGCGCCCCGGGCATTCCTGCGGAGAGACGGCGGTACGGGGACGGCGGGACAACGGAGGCACGGGAGGCGGCGGGAGGGAGGGACGGGGCGGGGCGGGGCGGGGCGGCGGGAGGGGGCCGACCGGACGTGGGGCAGCAGCGCCGGGTGCGGGAGTGCCGGACCGCCCCCGCCCCACCCGGTCGGCGGACCGGGCGGGGCGGGGGCGGTCGGTGGGCCGGCGGCGGCTCAGAGCACGAGGCGCTGCCCGGGCACGATCAGATCGGGGTCGCCGCCGATGACCTCCCGGTTGGCGGCGTAGATCCGCTGCCAGGTCGTCGCGTGGCCGGCGGCGATGCCGCTGAGCGTGTCACCCCGGCGGACGGTGTAGTCGCCTCGGGAGGCGCCGCGGTCGGTGTGGCCGGTCGACCGGTCCGGCGACTTCGACTTCAGGCCCTTCGCGGACGGGTGCCTCTCGGCGGACGGGTGCCTCTCGGCGGACGGGTCGGCCTTCGCCGACGGGTCGGGCGTGCCGGCGGCGGGCGCGGCGGGGGCGCTGCCGCCCGCTCCGGCGCGGGCCGCGCAGACCGGCCAGGCGCCCCAGCCCTGTGCGTGCTGGACCCTGGTGGCGACGGCGATCTGCTGCGCCCTGGAGGCGCGGTCGGCGGTCGGCGCGTAGGCGGTGCCGCCGTACGCGCGCCAGGTGCCGGCGGCGAACTGGAGTCCGCCGTAGTAGCCGTTGCCGGTGTTGATGTGCCAGTTGCCGCCGCTCTCGCACCGGGCGATGCGGTCCCACACGCCGCCGTCCGCAGCCGCGGCGCCGCCGGCCGCGGCGAGCAGGCCGAGGGGGGCGAGAAGCGCCGCCCCGGCGAGTACCGCCGTCGTACGGACCTGACCGGGCCGACGGGTCGGCCGTGCGTGGTCGCGGTTGTTATCGGCACATTCGGACATCTACATCCCTCTCGCAGGACCCGGGATCCCCCAGGACGGAACGCCGTTCCCGCGCATGGGACGCGGGAGCCGCGCTCGCCCCGTCCGCCGGAGGCCGTGCTGCTCCGAGCCGGCCGTGGTGCGGTCGGCGGACGTACCCGAGCGATGCTCGCTGCACACGGCCGAGGAATCTAGGGAGCGGGGCGATCCGGCATCAACCGGTTCCCCGTCGCTCCAGGCCAGTTCATTGTTACCTCAGGTAGCGGCGAAATCAGGCCACCCACTACATGGCGGTATATGCGCATTCGTCGACCATCCCCCGTCATGTGCTGTGAGCCACCTCACCCGACCAACTTGCCCTCGCTGTCCGACTTCTGACAAGGAGTGACCGATTCCGGCGCAGGAGTGACCCTCTGCGTCGACACCTTCGCCTCCGTGCTCGCCGGGGCGTGACTCCCGCCACAGACGCCCGTTGTGTTCTTCATGGGCCGGGGACCCCACCCCGACCGCGGAGCCGGGAGCCTCCCGGCCCGGCCACGAACACATCCCGAGGGAGCCACCCGTGCCGCGCATGCTCGACGTCAGCGACGACGTACGCGCCGAGATCGGCGACGAAGAAGCCGACCGGCTGCTCACCGGGGACAACGCCCCCGGCACCTACGACTGCACCTCCTGCCGCACCCCCGGTGACTCCACCCAGGAGCCCACCAGCACCGTCCTGTTCATCGGTGACGAGACCGCGGTGCTCGCCTTCGCCCACGCCGGCTGCCTGCCCTCGCAGGTCGTCCAGGTCACCGAGGAGCAGCTGCAGGGCGCGGTCCGCTCCATCGGCGGGGACCTCGGCGCCTCCGCCACCGGAGGCGACCCCGAGAAGGCGGTGCCGGAGCAGGCCGTACTCGGCGTCACCAGCGGACTGGTCCTGATCGCCGGGGAGTTGCACCCCGCCCTGGTCGTCGAGCCGACGGCGCCGGTCGTCCGTCCCGGCAGCACCGGCACCGGCGACGACTTCCTGCCGCTCCTCATCGAGCAGGGCTTCATGCCGCTTTCCGAAGTGGCCGCCGTACCTCCGGTGCTGCACGGCTGGTCGGTGCTGCTCGCGGTGGGGCAGCTGCACGCGGTGCTCCAGCCGGGCGCCGACGGCGGGCAGCCGGTCGCCTGGTGGCAGGCGCACCAGCCGCTCCAGGTCACCGAGGGCTGGCGGGCGGCCGCCAACAAGCACCAGCAGGTGCTGATGTTCGCGGCACCGGTGGGGTCCATCGGGCGCCAGCCGCGGGAGGACCTGCTGCGCGACGCACTGGACAAGGCGGCGGCGAACGGCCAGCTCGTCGCCGCGGCGCTGCCGCTGGCCGGGACCTGAGCGCCCGGGGGCACCGGGACGGCCGACGCACCTGCGGCGCGCCCGCGCCGTCCCGCGGCTCCCCGCACCGTCCCCGGGGAGATCGGCACGGCCGCATCCCTTTCCCCACCGGATCGTTTGGACGTACGTGTACACCTACGACGTTCCCCGCCGCCAGGGCCTCGCCCCGAGGCCGCTGAGCGGCCCCTCGGCCACGCCGATCTACGACGCGCTCTACGCCGAGTACGTCCGGTCCTTCCGCTCGCTGCCGGGTGACCGCAGCGGGGAGGAGGAACTGGAGTTCAGCGCCTTCGGGAGCCGCGCCCACCGTCCGTTCGGGTACGGCGGAGCGGCCTCCACCGGCGCCTACAGCGCCTACAGCGCGGGGGCCTACAGCGCGCGCCAGCAGGCGCAGGGGCAGCGACTGGGCCACGTCGGGCCGCAGTCCGCGCGCGTGCAGCCGCTGCCGGCGGCGCTGCCGCCGGGCCGCAGCTCGGGCGTCTGACGGCACTGCGAAGGGCGGCCCCGGTTGCCGGGGCCGCCCTTCGCGGTGCCGTCGGGCCGGGGCGCCCGCCGGTGGCCCGGGGCACCGGCCGGCCCACCCCGGCAAAGCCGCTACCTCTTCTTCGCGCCGCGCTTCTCGCGCACCCGCACGGAGATGTGGATCGGGGTCCCCTCGAAGCCGAACTCCTCGCGCAGCCGGCGCTCGACGAAGCGCCGGTAGCCCGCCTCGATGAAACCGGAGGCGAACAGCACGAACCGCGGCGGCCTGGTGCCGGCCTGGGTGCCGAAGAGGATGCGGGGCTGCTTGCCGCCCCGGACGGGGTGCGGGTGGGCGGCGACCAGTTCGCCGAGGAAGGCGTTCAGCCGGCCGGTCGGCACCCGCGTCTCCCAGCCGGCGAGCGCCGTCTCGATCGCCGGGACCAGCTTCTCCATGTGCCGGCCGGTGCGGGCCGAGACGTTGACCCGCGGGGCCCAGGCGACCTGGGCCATCTCGGTCTCGATCTCGCGCTCCAGGTAGTAGCGGCGCTCCTCGTCGAGGCTGTCCCACTTGTTGTAGGCGATGACGAGGGCCCGGCCCGCCTCCACCGCCATGGTGAGGATGCGCTGGTCCTGCACGGAGATGGAGTCGGCGGCGTCGATCAGGACGACGGCCACCTCCGCCTTCTCCACGGCGGCCGCGGTGCGCAGGGAGGCGTAGTAGTCGGCGCCCTGCTGCAGGTGGACCCGCTTGCGGATACCCGCGGTGTCCACGAACTGCCAGACGGTGCCGCCGAGTTCGATCATCTCGTCGACCGGATCGCGGGTGGTGCCGGCGAGTTCGTTCACCACCACGCGCTCCTCGCCGGCCACCTTGTTGAGCAGCGAGGACTTGCCGACGTTGGGGCGGCCGATCAGGGCGATGCGGCGCGGTCCGCCGACGCCGCGCCCGCCGAACGTCTCGCGCGGCGCCTCCGGCAGCGCCTCCAGGACGGCGTCCAGCATGTCGCCGGTGCCGCGGCCGTGCAGGGCCGAGACCGGGTGCGGCTCGCCGAGGCCCAGCGACCACAGGTAGGCCGCGTCGGCCTCGCCGCTGGGGCCGTCGACCTTGTTGGCGCACAGCACGACCGGCTTTCCGGCCTTGCGCAGCAGCCGTACGACGGCCTCGTCGGTGTCGGTCGCGCCGACCTTGGCGTCGACGACGAACACGACGGCGTCGGCGGCCTCGATCGCGAACTCGGCCTGCGCGGCCACGGACGCGTCGATGCCGAAGACGTCCTGCTCCCAGCCGCCGGTGTCCACCGCCTTGAAGCGGCGGCCCGCCCACTCGGCCTCGTAGGTGACGCGGTCGCGGGTGACTCCGGGCTTGTCCTCGACGACGGCCTCGCGGCGCCCGATGATCCGGTTCACCAGGGTCGACTTGCCGACGTTGGGGCGGCCGACGACGGCGACGACGGGCAGTGGTCCGTGGCCGGCCGCCTCGATGGCGCCCTCGACGTCGTCGAGGTCGAAGCCCTCCTCCGCGGCGAGCTCCATGAACTCCGCGTACTCGGCGTCGCCGAGAGCCCCGTGATCGTGCTCGTGCGCGGCCGAGCCCGCGGGCTCGATGTGGTCGTTCATGAAGTCCGTACCTCGTCGTTCCTTCGTGGTGATCGGTGGAGCGGCCGGCGGGGCCGGCGGGTCCACTCCTCAGTGTCGCCCAGCGGCCGGCCGGCCGCCCGGCGTTTTCCGGGCGCGTCAGGCCCCGGGCTCCGCATCGCGGCCGGTGAGCCGTGCGGCGTGCTCCAGGTGCGCGGTGAGCTGCTTCCGGATCCGCTCGGTGGCCTCGTCCAGGACCTTGCGGGTGCGGGGCACGGCGCCCGACCGCCGGCCGCCGCCGGCGGAGTCCGGGCCCCGCACCCCCTCGACGGCGTCGAACGGGTCGCCGAAGACGACGTCGATGCGGGAGCGCAGCGGGGGCAGCGCCCTCGTCAACCGGCTCGGGCGCCCGGCGCTTCCCAGGACCGCGACCGGCACGATCGGCGCGCCGCTGCGCACCGCGAAGTAGGCGAGCCCGGCACGCAGCGAGGCGAAGTCGCCCTCGCCGCGTGTGCCCTCGGGGAAGATGCCGAGGACACCGCCGGCCGAGAGGACGTCGAGGGCCTGCGTGATCGCGGTGCGGTCGACGCTGTGCCGGTCCACCTGGAGCTGGCCGATCGCGGTCAGGAAGGAGCCCAGCGGGCCGACGAACGCCTCCTTCTTGATCAGGAAGTGCACCGGCCGGGGCGCCACCCCCATGACCATCGGGCCGTCCACGTTGTGGGAGTGGTTGACCGCGAGGATCGCGGGGCCGCTCGCCGGCATCCGCCAGGCGCCGAGCACCCGGGGCCGCCACAGCCCGTACATGAGCGGAACCCCGATGCGCCGGCCGGCCTCGGCGCCCCTCGGTGACGGTGCGGTCACTTCCCGGCCCGCTTCTCCGCGACCAGGCCGACGACGCGCTCGATGACCTGCGGCAGGGTGAGGTCGCTGGTGTCCACCTCGACGGCGTCGCCGGCCTTGGCCAGCGGCGAGGCCTTCCGGCTGGAGTCGGCGGCGTCCCGCTTGAGCAGGGCCGCGCGGGTGGTGTGCACGTCGGCGCCCTTCAGTTCCCCGCTGCGGCGGGCCGCGCGGGCCTCCGGGGACGCGGTGAGGAAGATCTTCAGGTCGGCGTCCGGCAGCACGGTCGTCCCGATGTCGCGGCCCTCGACGACGATGCCGCGTGCGGCGTCCGCCGCTATGGTCCGCTGCAGCTCGGTGATCCGGGCCCGCACCTCCGGCACCGCGCTGACCGCGCTGACCCGGGCGGTGACCTCCTGGGTGCGGATCGGGCCGGACACGTCCACGCCGTCCACGGTGATCGTCGGCTTGTCGGGGTCGGTGCCGGAGACGATGTCGGGCTTCCCGGCCGCGGCGGCGATCGCGTCGGCGTCGCCGGTGTCGACGCCGTTGCTCACCATCCACCAGGTGATCGCCCGGTACTGGGCTCCGGTGTCCAGGTAGCTCAGGCCGAGCTGCGCGGCGACGGCCTTGGACGTGCTCGACTTGCCCGTGCCGGAGGGACCGTCGATGGCGACGATCACGGGCTGGGCGGCGCCGTTTTCCACGGGGGACACCTTCCTGGTGCGAGGTGGTGAGCGAGATGCGGGGGCGCCGGGTGCCGGGTGCGGGAGACCGGTGCCGTCGGAGGCGCCCCGCACAAGGTTACTGGCTCGCCGGAGGGCGTCCGACGGGCGCGTCCCTCACTGGCGGATCGCCCAGCCCCGCTCCCGGAGCGCGGCGGTGAGTACCGGTGCCGCCTGCGGCTCCACCATCAGCTGCACCAGACCGGCCTGGTGGCCGGTGGCGTGCTCGATGCGCACGTCCTCGATGTTGACGCCGGCCTGTCCGGCGTCCGCGAAGATCCGGGCGAGCTGGCCGGGCTGGTCGTCGATGAGGACGGCCACGACCTCGTAGGCCCGCGGGGCGCTGCCGTGCTTGCCGGGCACCCGGACCTGGCCGGCGTTGCCCCGGCGGAGCACGCCCTCGATGCCGGTGGCCCCGTCGCGGCGCTTGGACTCGTCGGCGGACTGCAGGGCGCGCAGGGCGCGCACCGTCTCGTCCAGGTCGGCGGCGACGTCGGTGAGCAGGTCGGCGACCGGTCCGGGGTTCGCGGACAGGATGTCGATCCACATGGCGGGGTCGGAGGCCGCGATCCGGGTCACGTCCCGGATGCCCTGCCCGCACAGCCGCACCGCGGCCTCCTCGGCGTGCTCCAGCCGGGCGGCGACCATGCTGGAGACCAGATGGGGCATGTGGGAGACCAGGGCCACGGCGCGGTCGTGGGCGTCGGCGTCCATGACGACCGGCACCGCGCGGCAGTGCGAGACCAGTTCCAGCGCGAGGTTGAGCACCTCCGTGTCGGTGTCGCGGGTGGGCGTCAGCACCCAGGGGCGGCCCTCGAACAGGTCGCCGGAGGCGGCCAGCGGACCGGACTTCTCCCGGCCGGACATCGGGTGGGTGCCCAGGTATGCCGACAGGTCCAGGCCGAGCTCGGCCAGTTCGCGGCGCGGGCCGCCCTTGACGCTGGCCACGTCGACGTAGCCGCGGGCCAGGCCGCGGCGCAGGGCGTCGGCGAGCACCGCGGACACGTGGGCGGGCGGCGCGGCGACGATCGCCAGGTCCACCGGGCCGTCGGGCGCCTCGGCCGTGCCGGCGCCGAGCGCGGCCGCGGTGCGGGCCTGCTCGGGGTCGTGGTCGGCGAGGTGCACGACGACGCCGCGCCGGGCCAGGGCGAGGGCGGCGGAGGTGCCGATCAGTCCGGTTCCGATGACGAGTGCGGTTCTCACTGGGCGATGTCCTTGCGCAGGGCGGCCGCCGCGCCGAGGTAGACGTGGTCGATCCCGGCGCGCGGCCTGTCGGTCTCGATGTGCGCCAGCAGGCGGACGACGCGCGGCATGGCGCCCGCCACCGCGATCTCCTGGGCGCAGATGAGCGGCACGTCGACGATGCCGAGCTTGCGGGCGGCGGCGGCCGGGAAGTCGCTGTGCAGGTCGGGCGTGGCCGTGAACCAGATGCTGATCAGGTCGTCGGCGGTGAGGGAGTTCCGTTCCAGGACGGCGGTGAGCAGCGCCCCGACCCGCTCGTCCATGTGCCCGGCCTCGTCGGTCTCCAGCTGGACGGCCCCCCGGACCGCTCGTACCGCCACGGCGCTGCTCCTTGCTGCCACACTGCGCTTCCTCGTCCGTCCAGCCTAGTCAGCCCAGCGGCGGCCGGGGCGCGGCGCCCGCCTCCTGAGACGGCGGCCGGACGGCGGCCGGCGGCGTCGCGCGGTGCGGGGTCCGGCGGGCTCGGCGCGCCCGAACGTTCCGCCGGCCGTCCCGGCGCCCGTTCCGGCGCCCGTTCCGGCGGCGGAGCGTCCGGGACGGGCCGCCGGGGAGTTCCGGGTCAGGCGTCCCACAGCGTGCCGAGTGCCAGCAGTTCGTCGCGGTACTCGATGCGGCCGGCCCAGGCTGCCGGCCAGGCCTCCGCGCCGAGACGGGCACCAGCGAAGGCGCCGGCCAGGCAGGCGAGGGAGTCGGAGTCGCCGCTGCTGCAGGCGGCGCGCCGCAGGGCGGTCAGCGGCTCGTCGGGGAAGAGCAGGAAGCACAGCAGGCCGGTGGCCATGGCCTCCTCGGCGATCCAGCCCGCTCCGGTGGCCAGGCACGGGTCGGTCTCCGGCGAGGTGGTCCGCACGGCGTCCCGCAGCCGCTCCAGGACCGCCAGGCAGTCGTCCCAGCCGCGGGCGATGAAGTGCTCGGGCGTGGGGTCCTGGCTGCGGGTCCACAGGTCGCCGAGCCAGAGGTGGTGGTAGCGGGTGCGGTTGTCGTAGGCGTACGAGCGCAGCAGGCCGACCAGCGCGGTCGGGTCGGCGCCCTCGGCGAGGAGGCGTACCGCGTGGGCGGTGAGGTCGGAGGCGGCCAGCGCGGTCGGGTGGCCGTGGGTGAGCGCGGACTGGAGCTGGGCGGCGCCCGCGCGCTGCTCGTCCGTCAGGCCGGGGGCGAGCCCGAGGGGGGCGACGCGCATGTTGGCGCCGCAGCCCTTGGAGTGGATCCGGCTGGCGTCCTGCCAGGGGCGGGAGGGGTCCTTCAGCAGCGCGCAGGCGGTCAGACAGGTGTGCCCGGGGGCCCGGTTGTTGTCCGGGGACTGGTACCAGTCCACGAACTCCTCGCGTACCGGACGCTCCAGCCTCTTCGGCCCGAGGTGGCCCCGGTCCATGGCGGTGCGCAGTCCGCGGCCGAGGGCGAGGGTCATCTGGGTGTCGTCGGTGACGATCGCCGGTTCGGGCAGTTGCGCCTCGCGCCAGGGCCCGCACTTGGCGAGGATCGAGGGCACGTCGGAGAACTCGGTCGGGAAACCGAGTGCGTCGCCGAGGGCGAGGCCCAGCAGGGAGCCGGTGGCGGCGTGCTTGCGGGTGGCGGCGGTCATGCGGGGCGTCCTTCCCGGGACGGTCGGAGCAGGGGCGGGTGCAGGGCGGTGGCGCTGCCTGCGCGGTACAGCGCGGCCGGTTTGCCGCGTCCACCGGTCAGTCGGGCGGCACCGGGCACCCGGTCGACGAAGCCGGGTGTGGTGAGCACCTTGCGCCGGAAGTTGGGTCGGTCCAGGGCCGTCCCCCAGACCGTTTCGTAGACCCGCTGCAGTTCCCCGAGGGTGAACTCGGCCGGGCAGAAGGCGGTGGCCAGGCAGGTGTACTCCAGCTTGGCGCCGACGCGGTCGTGGGCGTCGGCCAGGATGCGGTCGTGGTCGAAGGCGAGCGGTCCGGCGGCGCCGTACGGAACCCAGCGGGCCTGGGCGGCGTCGCTGCCCGCCTGCGCCTCGGGGGCGTCGGGCAGCAGCGCGGCGAAGGCGACCGACACGACCCGCAGGCGGGGGTCCCGGCCGGGATCGCTGTAGGTGCGGAGCTGTTCCAGGTGGAGGGCGGAGAGGTCGGCCAGTCCGGTCTCCTCGGCGAGTTCGCGCCGGGCGGCGGTCTCCGCGGACTCGTCCGGCTGCACGAAGCCGCCGGGCAGCGCCCATTGTCCGGCGAACGGTTCCCGTCCCCGTCTGACGAGCAGTACGCGCAGCGTGCCCTCGCGGAGGGTGAGGACGGCGAGGTCGACGGTGACGGCGAACGGCTCGTAGGCGTGCTTGTCGTAGTCCTGCGGCACTGTCACGGACATGCCCCCTCGCGACCGTCTGCGCGGCCTTCTTCATGGTCAACATGACTAGTGGTCGTTCTGACTATAAAGAGGTCGGTCCGTCCGCACAACCCCCTTCGGCTCCGGCGGCCCCGGGCACTCCCGCACCGGCGGGACGCGGGGGACGCCCGCGCCGGGAACGCGGACGGCCGGCCCCGGGGACTCCCGGAACCGGCCGCCGCGCGCGGGGTCCGCGCCCGCCTACAGGTCGACCTCCTGCATCAGCATGCCGACCTCGGTGTTGGACAGGCGGCGCAGCCAGCCCGACTTCTGGTCGCCCAGGGTGATCGGGCCGAAGGAGGTCCGCACCAGCTTGTCGACGGGGAAGCCGGCCTCGGCGAGCATCCGGCGCACGATGTGCTTGCGGCCCTCGTGCAGGGTCACCTCGACGAGGTAGTTCTTGCCGGTCTGCTCCACGACGCGGAAGTGGTCCGCGCGCGCGTACCCGTCCTCCAGCTGGATCCCGTCCTTCAGGCGCTTGCCCAGGTCGCGCGGGATCGGGCCGACGATGTGCGCGAGGTAGGTCTTCTTCACCCCGTACTTCGGGTGGGTCAGCCGGTGGGCCAGCTCGCCGTGGTTGGTGAGCAGGATGACGCCCTCGGTCTCGGTGTCGAGCCGCCCCACGTGGAACAGCCGGGTCTCGCGGTTGGTGACGTAGTCCCCGAGGCACTGGCGGCCCTCGGGGTCCTCCATGGTGGAGACCACGCCCGCCGGCTTGTTCAGTGAGAAGAACTGGTAACGCTGGGTGGCCACCGTCAGCCCGTCGACCCGGATCTCGTCCTTCTCCGGGTCCACCCGTCGGCCCTGCTCGGTGACGATCTCGCCGTTGATCTCGACCCGGGCCTGGTCGATCAGGTCCTCGCAGGCGCGGCGGGAGCCGAAGCCCGCGCGGGCCAGGACCTTCTGCAGCCGCTCGCCCTCCTGTTCGGCGCCGGGGAAGGTCTTCGGCGGTTTCACGTCCTTGCGGCCCGCGTACCGCTGCCGGTTGCGCTCCTCGATCTGCGCCTCGTACTCACGGGGTCGGGACGGCGCGGGGCGGCCGCGCCGCCCGGCACCGTCCGCGCCGCGCCCCGACTTCGGGCCGTCCTTGGTGGCGCCGGGGCCCACGTCGTAGCGGCGCTCCTCGGGGCGGGGCCTGCGGGGGCGGCCCTGCCCCTGCTTCTGGTCCCTGTCTTTGCCGGCCCCGCGGTGGTTACCGCGCCCGCCGCTCTTGCCGCTGCTTCGCATCAGTGTTCCGTCTGGTCGTCTTCGTCGTAGGCGCCCGGGCTGGCCGGGCGCCTTCCCGGGACGTCGTCGGGAGCGTCCGGGTCGAACGACGGCACCCCTTCCTGGGTCTCGGCCTCGATCGCCTCCGCCTCCGGGAGGAACGGCGCGAGCTCGGGGAGCTCGTCCAGGCCTCGCAGGCCCATCCGCTCCAGGAAGTAGTTCGTCGTCCTGTACAGGATCGCACCTGATTCGGGTTCCGTGCCCGCCTCCTCGACGAGACCGCGCTGGAGCAGGGTGCGCATGACCCCGTCGCAGTTCACCCCGCGCACCGCCGAGACCCGGCTGCGGCTGACCGGCTGCCGGTAGGCGACCACGGCGAGGGTCTCCAGCGCGGCCCGGGTGAGGCGGGCGGTCTGCCCGTCCAGCACCAGGCGTTCCACGGCCGCGCCGTACTCGGCGCGGCTGTAGAAGCGCCAGCCGCCCGCGACGAACCGCAGCTCGAAGCCGCGGCCCTGCACCGTGTACTCGTCCGCGAGTTCCCGCAGGGCGTCCGCGACCTGCCGTCGGGGCCGGTCGAGGATCCGGGCGAGGTGGTCCTCGGCGGCGGGCTCGTCCACGACCATCAGGACCGCCTCCAGGGCGGGCTTGAGGTCGAGGCCGGCGACCGCGTCGGTCCCGGTCGGCGGTCCGGCGCGGCCGGTGGTGTGCTCGCTCACGCCTTCTCCTCCTCCTCGGCCCGCTGCGGCGGCCGGTCGAACTCGTCGGTCACCCTGGTCCGCACTTCCCCGTCCCCGCCGGTCCAGCGCACCGTCAGCTCGCCGAGCGCGGTCTCCTGGTCCAGCGCGACGGCCTTCTCCCGGTACAGCTCCAGCAGCGCGAGGAAGCGGGCCACGACGGTGAGGGTGTCGTCGGTGTCCTCGACCAGCGCCCGGAAGCTGGCCTCGCCGAGCTGCCTCAGCCGCGCCACCACCAGCCCGGCCTGCTCCTGCACGCTGACCAGGGGTGCGTGGATGTGGTCGACGTACACCTGCGGCTCGGGTTTGGGCTGCATCGCCCTGACCGCGAGCCTGGCCAGGCCCTCCGCCCCGATGCTGAGCACGACCTCGGGCAGCAGCTCGGCGTGGTGCGGCTCCAGTCCCACGGTGCGCGGCAGGCGCCGGGACTCGTCCTGCAGGCGGCGGCCGAAGATGTCCGCGATCTCCTTGTACGCGCGGTACTGGAGCAGCCGCGCGAACAGCAGGTCGCGGGCCTCCAGCAGGGCCAGGTCGCCCTCGTCCTCCACCTCGGCGGCGGGCAGCAGCCGGGCGGCCTTGAGATCGAGCAGCGTGGCGGCGACGACGAGGAACTCGGTCGTCTCGTCCAGGTCCCAGTCCGGCCCCAGCGCCCGGATGTGGGCCATGAACTCGTCGGTCACCCTGGACAGCGCGACCTCGGTGACGTCCAGCTTGTGCTTGGAGATCAACTGGAGGAGCAGGTCGAAGGGGCCCTCGAAGTTGGTCAGCCGGACCGTGAACACGCCCTCGGCGGGCTGCTCCGGCTCCCCGGCGGCCTGCGGCCCGCCGACGGGCGGCGCGGCCGGCACGCCCTCCGGGGCGCCCTGCCCCGGTGCGGACGGCTCCGGTGCATCCGGTCCCGATGCGTCCGGTCCCGATGCGTCCGGTCCCGGTGCGGACGGCTCCGATGCGGACGGCTCGGGTACGGCCGGTTCGGATGCGTCCGGCCCCCGCACGCCCGGTTCGGGCATGGCGCGCTCGGGTGCCTCCGGTGCCGGGTCGGCACCCGGGGGCTCGGCGGGGCCGGGCGGAGGCGGCGGGGCGACCGGAGCGGGGTGGACGCCCGGGCCCCTGCCCAGCGTGCGCCGCCGGCCGGCCGCGCCGCCGGAGGCTGAGGCGTCTTTCGAGGTCATGGCCTGGGCAGGCTACCTCCAAGCGGCGCCGAGGTGGCTATCTGCCGCGCAGCCGCCGTACCAGGATGCTGGCGTCCCCGCGGCTCTCCAGGTCGGCGAGGACCACGGCGACGGCCTCGCGGACGATGCGTCCGCGGTCGACGGCCAGACCGTGCTCGCCGCGGAGCACCAGGCGGGCGTGCTCCAGGTCCATGAGCTCCTCGGCGGAGACGTAGACGGTGATCTTCTCGTCGTGGCGCTCGCGCCCGCTGGGGCGGCGGGCGGCCCGCCCGCGCCGCCGCGCCTGCCCGGCGGCGGCAGAACCTTCCTGCTGGGCGGACTTGCGTCGTGCGGGCCGCTCCGCCGTAGCGTCCCGGCTGCGGGACCCGCCTGACGCGGCACCAGGCTCGGCCTCGGCCGCCGCGTGCTCCGCGCCCTCGCCGTCACCGGCCTGCGCGGGCACCGACTGCGGCGCGTCCTCGGGTGCGGCGGCGGGGGCCGGGTCGCTCTCTCCGGCGGGAGCGGGAACCCGGGCCTCGCCGTTGGCCGGGCGCCGGGGAGCGGACGGCTGGAGCGCCATTCCCCCTGTCGTACGGAAGAGTTCGTCGGCCCCGGGCAGACTCACTCGGCGTGACACCGGGCGAGCACCTCCCTGGCGAGCTGGCGATAGGCGGCGGCGCCGACGGAGTTGGAGGCGTAGGTGGTGATCGGCTCACCGGCGACCGTGGTCTCCGGGAAGCGGACCGTGCGCCCGATGACCGTGTGGTAGACGTGGTCGTCGAACGCCTCGACGACGCGCGCGAGGACCTCGCGGCTGTGCACCGTGCGCGAGTCGTACATGGTGGCCAGGATCCCGTCGAGCTCCAGCTCCGGGTTGAGCCGTTCCTGGACCTTCTCGATGGTCTCCGTCAGCAGCGCGACACCGCGCAGCGCGAAGAACTCGCACTCCAGCGGCACGATCACCTTGTGCGCGGCGGTGAGGGCGTTGACCGTCAGCAGGCCGAGGGACGGCTGGCAGTCGATCACGATGTAGTCGTAGTCGGGCAGCAGCGGCTTGAGGGCGCGCTGCAGCGTGGACTCGCGGGCCACCTCACTGACCAGCTGGACCTCGGCCGCGGAGAGGTCGATGTTGCTCGGCAGCAGGTCCATGTTGGGGACCGCCGTCTTGAGCAGCACCTCGTCCGCCGCCATGCCCCGCTCCATGAGCAGGTTGTAGACGGTGAGGTCGAGCTCCATGGGGTTGACGCCGAGGCCGACCGAGAGGGCGCCCTGGGGGTCGAAGTCGACGAGCAGTACCCGGCGTCCGTACTCCGCGAGCGCCGCGCCCAGGTTGATGGTCGACGTCGTCTTGCCCACGCCGCCCTTCTGGTTGCACATCGCGATGATCTTCGCGGGGCCGTGGTCGGTCAGCGGGCCCGGGATCGGGAAGTACGGCAGCGGGCGTCCGGTCGGGCCGATCCGCTCGCGGCGCTGGCGGGCCGCGTCGGGCGCGAGGGTGGCCGCGTACTCCGGATCCGGCTCGTACTCGGCGTCGGGGTCGTAGAAGTGCCCGTCGGGCAGTTCGTCGTAGTCGGCGAAGTGGTTGTGGGGCGCGCCACTTCCGTCGCCGGCCATGGCGTTCACGTGATGACCGTCCATGCTCTGGTGTGCTGACAGAGCCGCGTGGGGGCTGGCTTGGCTCTGGTGGGCTGCGAAGGTGCGGACAGCGACGGAGCCGACAGCCTCGAGCCCCGTGGGGCCCTGGCCCCGTGCAGGCGTCCCTGGTTGACCACCCCCCGGAGAAAATGTCGACTCATTCACAAGTCGTCTTACCTCCTTGGTGACCAGGAAACTTCTAGACAGGTCAGCGTGGCACCATGCCGACGGTTGGCGACTCTATGGCGTGTCGGGCGTCCGCAGCAACACAATCACTCGGACCCGGCCTGATGTGTCGGCAATGAAACATCCCTCTGTCAAGGGCGTACGGCCGTCGCACGGCAGGTTTCACCGGTGTACGAATCGATATAAGGGTTACGTTCGAGGCGAGTTGACCGAGAGCCGCAAAGTGACCATACACACATCCGGCCGGACCTTGTCGGCAAGGTCCGGCCGGGCGTGCGGGGTTGACGAACCGTGTTGACGTATCGCCTTCGCGGTACGGCGACTTGGTCGGCGGTTCAGCCGAGCAGGGTGCGGAGCTCCACGTGCTCCAGGCCGTGCGCCTCGGCGACCTCCCGGTAGACGACCTTGCCCTCGTGGGTGTTGAGGCCCCTGGCCAGCGCCGGGTCCCGGCGCAGCGCCTCCGCCCAGCCGTTGTCGGCGAGCGACACGATGTACGGCAGCGTGGCGTTGGTCAGCGCGTAGGTGGAGGTGTTCGGCACCGCGCCGGGCATGTTGGCGACGCAGTAGAAGACCGATTCGTGGACCGGGAAGGTCGGCTCGGCGTGCGTGGTCGGGCGGGAGTCCTCGAAGCAGCCGCCCTGATCGATCGCGATGTCGACAAGGACACTTCCGGGCTTCATCCGGGACACCAGCTCGTTGGTGACCAGCTTCGGGGCCTTGGCTCCGGGGATGAGGACGGCGCCGATGACGAGGTCGGCCTCCAGGCAGGCCTTCTCCAGCTCGAAGGCGTTGGAGACGACGGTCTGGATCTTCGTGCCGAAGATCTTGTCGGCTTCCCTGAGCTTGTTGATGTCCTTGTCGAGCAGGGTGACGTGGAAGCCCATGCCGAGAGCGATCTGCGCGGCGTTCCAGCCGGAGACGCCGCCGCCGATGACGACGGCCCTCCCGGCCTGCACGCCCGGCACGCCGCCCGGCAGGACCCCGCGGCCGCCGGCCGCGCGCATCAGGTGGTAGGCGCCGACCTGCGGGGCGAGCCGGCCCGCGACCTCCGACATCGGCGCCAGCAGCGGCAGCGCGCGGTTGGGCAGCTCGACGGTCTCGTAGGCGATCGCCGTGGTGCCGGACTCCAGGAGGGCGTCGGTGCACTCCTTGGACGCCGCCAGGTGCAGGTAGGTGAAGAGGGTCTGGTCCTTGCGGAGGCGGTGGTACTCCTCGGCGATGGGCTCCTTGACCTTCAGCAGCAGGTCGGCGGTCGCCCAGACCTCGTCGGCGGTGTCCAGGATGCCCGCACCGGCGGCCACGTACTCGTCGTCCGTGATCGAGGAGCCGAGCCCGGCACCGCGCTCGATGACGACCTGGTGGCCGTGGCGCACCAGCTCGTGCACACCGGCGGGGGTGATGGCCACCCGGAACTCGTTGTTCTTGACCTCGCGGGGGATACCGACCTTCACGTCGATCACGGTCCTTGGCTCAGGGTATGGGGCATTACACGCATATCCGGGTGCGCTCGGGCACACCGGGATGCACCGCAGGAGAACGTGCGGCAGAGCCAGTCTAATGAAGGTGTTCTCTGTGTCTAGCCTTTCATTGCATCAATCTTCACTGGATGCACTGCGGATTTCGCAGGCGTTAGAACCGCGTTCCGCCTTCCGGCCTCCGTCCGGGCCCGCCGCGGGGCCCTCTTCCAGCATGCGCCCGGCCGCTGCGCGGTGGAGGGCGGCGGCCGCGGGGTCGCCGAGATGCTCCAGGGTGTCGGCGAGGCGGAGGTGCACCGCGGCCTGCAACCGCAGGTCGTCGGCGCGACGCGCCCACTCCATCGCCTCCTGGCAGGTGCGCAGCGACTCCTCGGGGCGCCCTGCGTACTCCTGCACCCGGGCCAGCTCGCTCAACGCCCGCGCCTGCGCGGCCACATCGCCGCACCTGCGGTGTCCGGCCGCGGCCGCCCGCCAGTTCCGCAGCGCCTCGCCGTAACGGCCGGCGTAGGTGTGCGCGGCGGCGATGCGGCCGTAAAGCCGGGCGGCGTCGGCGCCCTCCTCGCGGGCGAGGCGCTGGGCGAGTGCGCGGCCGAACCAGTCGGCGGCCCGGTCGTAGTCCCCGAGCTCCAGATGGGCCCCGCCCACGGATTCCATCGCGCGACCGGTGGCGTACGGATCGTCGGCCGCCCGTCCGGCGTCCAGCGCCGCCCGGTACCGCGCCAGCGCCTGGGGCGTCCGTCCGGTCCGCGCGTCGAGGTCGCCCAGGTTCAGCAGGGCCGCGGCCTTCTCGCGGGGCAGCCCGCGCCGCTCGGCGACGTCCAGGACCAGGCGGTGGACGTCGTACAGGTCGGAGGCGGCGGCCTGCGTGCCGACGTGCGCCACCATCGCCCTGACGAGCTGCGACATCAGACGGCGGGCCAGCGTGTCCAGCTCGCCGTCGGCGACCGCGAGCCGGGCGGCGGCCAGCAGCGCGGGCCGTCGGACGGTCAGCCACTCCTCGGCCGCCCGGGGAGTGGGGAAGCGCAGCGCCCTGGGCGTGCCCAGGAGTTTCGCGCGGACCTGCGGGTTGCCGGTCTCGGTGATCGCCCGGCAGGAGTGCAGCAGCCGCACGGTGCGCTCCAGCATCCGGGCGCGCGCGAGCTGCAGCTCGGCCGGGCGGTCCCGGGTCTCGGCGAGGGACCGCAGCAGGGGGTGCAGGCAGGCGGGGACCTCGTACTGCGGCAGCGGCGAGTCGACGGCGCGCAGCAGGCCGAGGGCGACCAGTTCGTCGAGGGTGGCGCGGGCGCCGCCGACCGAGCAGCCGGCGAGCGCGGAGGCGGTGTGCGGGTCGACGTGACCGGCCGGGGCGAGGCTGAGCAGTCGCAGTATCCGGGCGGTGGGGGCGGTCAGCCCCGTGTGCGCCAGCCGGAAGACCCTGGCCAGGGGCGTGGCCTCGTCGAGTTCGCCGCGCAGGCTGCGCAGCTGCTTGGCGAGGTCGGCGACGGCGGCCTTGGGGCGGGCGGCGAGCCAGCCGCCGGCCAGTTCCAGCGCCGCGGGCTGGGCACGGCACTCCTCGACCAGGACCTCCGCCGACCGGGGGTCGACGGTGACGCGGACCGAGCCGATCCGCCGGGACAGCAGTTCCAGTCCGGACTTGATGTCCAGGCCGCCCGGAGTGCAGGGCCGGACGTCGAGGATGCCGGTCAGCGGACCGGCGGAGACGGCGACGGCCAGGCAGTCGGGGTTGTCCGGGAGCAGCGCGTCGACCTGCTCGGCACTCGCCGCGTCGTCGAGCAGCAGCAGGACGCTCCGGTCGGCGAGCGCGGACCGCAGCTCGGCGGTCAGGTCGTCCTCGGCGGCGCCGGGCACCGTCGGCAGGCCGAGGGCGGTGAGGAGTTCCCGCGCGGTGCGGGCGAGCGGGACGGGGGTGCCGTCGGGCTCGCTCAGCCGGGCCCTCAGCACCCCGCCGGGGTACCGCCCGGCCACCTGCCGGGCGAGCTCCCCGGCGAGGGCGGTGCGACCGGAGCCGGGCCGGCCCGCGATGAGCAGGACCCGGGCGCGGGGGGCCTTCCGGCCGGAGAGGGTGTCCAGGCCGGCGCGCTCGATGTCGGCGCGCAGCTCCTTCAACTCCCTTGTCCGGCCCAGGAACTCGCTCTGCGCGGGCGGGTGCGCGGGCACCCGCGCGTCGCCTGCCTCCACCGCCTGGTCCGTCACGGGCCACACTCCCGTCCCACCGCGCGCGCAGCGCCGGCCGGAGCCCCGGGCCGGGCGCTGCCCTGTTTGTCGGCTCGTTCGCGTCGAGCCTAGTTCACGCTCTGCGACGTTCCCGGCGGAGCGCGGCGGGGAGATCGCCCGATCGGATCAGGCGATCGTCACACCGCAGCGGGGGGGTGGGACGGGGGCGGGGCTCAGGCCTCGAAGGGGCGCGCGGGCCACGGCGCCCCGGCCGGGCGCAGGGCGTCCGGGCCGTCGCCCTGCCGCGCCGCCGCCAGCGCCAGCACGCCGACGGCGAGGGCGCTGTGCTGCAGCTCGCCGGCGAGCACACCGCGGACCAGGTCCGCCAGCGGTACGCGCCTGACCTCCATGTCGGCCTCCTCGTGCTCGACCTCGAAGCGCTCCCCCGCCGCCTCGGACAGGTCGCGGGCGAGGAAGACCCGCACCGCCTCGTCGCAGCCGCCGGGCGTGGTGTACACGTCGGTGAGCACCCGCCAGTCCTCGGCCTTGACGTGGACCTCCTCGTACAGCTCCCGCTGCGCGGCCTGCAGCGGGTCCTCGCCGGGCACGTCGAGCAGCCCGGCCGGGATCTCCCACAGCCTGCGGCGCACGGGGTGGCGGTACTGGTTGACGACGACGACGCGGTCCGCCTCGTCGACGGCGAGGACGGCGACCGAACCGGGGTGGACCTGGTAGTCGCGGGTGGCGACCGATCCGTCGGGCATGACGACCTCGTCGGTGCGCACGGAGGTCTTCTTGCCCCGGAAGGGCGTCGCGGTCGCCCGGATCTCCCACTCCTCGGGAGCGTCCTGGATGGTCATGCCGTGTCCTCCCACATGCGCACGTGCGGCCGGGGCCCCGCCGACTGAACGGGCGCGCCCCGGCCACCGTACAACTCGTGTGTCACTCGGACGTCTTCGGCACCGCGCCCCCCTGGCGCTCGACGGCCGCCCTGGCCAGCCCGGCGAACAGCGGGTGCGGGCGGGTCGGCCGCGAACGCAGTTCGGGGTGCGCCTGGGTGGCGACCAGGTACGGGTGCACGTCGCGCGGGTACTCGACGTACTCGACGAGCTTGCCGTCCGGGGAGGTGCCGGAGAACACCAGACCGGCCTTCTTCTCCAGCTCGGCGCGGTAGGCGTTGTTCACCTCGTAGCGGTGGCGGTGCCGCTCCTCGACGTACTCCTTGCCGTCGTACACCTCGCGCACCAGGGAGCCCTCGGCCAGCTTGGCCGGGTACATGCCCAGCCGCATCGTGCCGCCCATGTCGCCCTCGCCGGCCACGATGTCGAGCTGCTCGGCCATGGTGGAGATCACCGGGTGGCCGGTGGCCGGGTCGAACTCGGTGGAGTTGGCGTCGCCGATGTCGGCCAGGTGGCGGGCCGCCTCGATGACGATGCACTGCAGGCCCAGGCAGAGACCGAGCAGCGGGATCCGGTTCTCGCGGGCGTAGCGGATGGCGCCCACCTTGCCGAGCACGCCGCGGTCGCCGAAACCGCCCGGGATGCAGATGCCGTCCACGTCGGCGAGCTGCGCCTTGGCGCCGGCGGGGGTCTTGCAGTCGTCCGAGGTGACCCACTTGATCTTCACCCGGGTGCGGTGGGCGAAGCCGCCCGCGCGCAGCGCCTCGGTGACCGACAGGTAGGCGTCGGGAAGGTCGATGTACTTGCCGACCAGGGCGAGGGTCACCTCGTGGTCCGGCTTGTGGACGCGCTGCAGCAGGTCGTCCCAGGTCGTCCAGTCCACGTCGCGGAACGGCAGGTCCAGCTTGCGGACCACATAGGCGTCCAGGCCCTCGCCGTGCACGGTCTTCGGGATGTCGTAGATCGAACGGGCGTCCGGGCAGGCGACGACGGCGGCCTCGTCGACGTCGCACATCAGGGAGATCTTGCGCTTGATCGCGGTCGGCACCTCGCGGTCGCAGCGCAGCACGATCGCGTCCGGCTGGATGCCGATGTTGCGCAGTGCGGCGACCGAGTGCTGGGTGGGCTTCGTCTTCAGCTCGCCCGACGGCCCGATGTAGGGGAGGAGCGAGATGTGGACGACGAAGACGTTGTCCCGGCCGACCTCGTGGCGGACCTGGCGGACGGTCTCCAGGAACGGCAGCGACTCGATGTCCCCGACCGTGCCGCCGACCTCGGTGATCACCACGTCCACCTCGTCCGTCGCCATCCGGCGGATGCGGTGCTTGATCTCGTTGGTGATGTGCGGGATGACCTGCACCGTGTCGCCCAGGTACTCGCCCCGGCGCTCCTTGGCGATCACCGTGGAGTACACCTGGCCCGTGGTGACGTTGGCGGAGCCGTCCAGGTCGCGGTCGAGGAACCGCTCGTAGTGGCCGATGTCCAGGTCGGTCTCGGCGCCGTCGTTGGTGACGAACACCTCACCGTGCTGGAAGGGGTTCATCGTGCCCGGGTCGACGTTGATGTACGGGTCGAGCTTCTGCATGACGACGCGCAGGCCCCGCGCCTTGAGCAGCATGCCGAGGCTGGAGGCCGTCAGGCCCTTGCCGAGAGAGGAGGCGACACCCCCGGTGACGAAGATGTGCTTGGTCGTCGTGGATTTGGGCGGCATGGCCAAGAGAGGGCTCCCGTGGTCTCGGTCTGGAGGTGCGGTACGGCTTGCCGACCGGGATCGTCCGGAGGAGCCGTCGCTGCGGTTCCGGGGTGCCATTTCGGATGTTCCCCTCCGGGGAGGGGCGCCCACCGGTCCACGGGCTACCAGGGTATCAGCGCTTCAGGGCGGCGACTCCCGGCCACGCTGCGCACACGCGCGGGCACCGACATGCCCCTCTCACCCCCCTCTCACCCCCTGCTCACCCCCTGCTCACCCGTTCGGCCCACGCGCGTTGCCCGGAGCAGCACACAGATCATCTGGGTGCGTCGTATCCTGCTCGGACACTCGCTGCCGAGCCCGGTCGGATACCACGGCAACACCCCTCGCCTGTACACCACCGGAACAACGAGAGCTCGTCAGTTCGTTGAGCAGTAATCGTCGTTTTGTCCCCGTGGCCGAGCGGCTGCCTCGCTGCACCGCTCAACGATGATCAACAAAGACCCTTGACCGTACTAGCGAAGCCCCGCGAGCGGGGCGGCGTGGCCGTTCGACTGGAGTTGCACGTGGCCGGGCGCATCGAAGACTACGCACTCATCGGAGACATGCAGACCGCGGCGCTGGTCTGCCGGGACGGCACGATCGACTGGCTGTGCCTGCCGCGCTTCGACTCCCATGCCGTCTTCGCGGGCCTGCTGGGCAACGAGGAGCACGGCTTCTGGCGGCTGGGTCCGGCGCACGCACCGGATACCGAGCCGCCCGCCGCCGACCGGCGCGCCTACCGGGGAGACTCGCTGGTGCTGGAGTCGGAGTGGGACACGCAGCGCGGCACGGTGCGGGTGACCGACTTCATGCCGCCCCGCGACGGCGCACCGCAGGTCGTCCGGATCGTGGAGGGCGTCTCCGGCCGCGTGCAGATGCGCTCGGCGCTGCGCATGCGGTTCTCCTACGGCCGGGTGGTCCCCTGGGTCCACAAGCACGACGGGCGGACCGTCGCCGTGGCGGGCCCGGACTCGGTCTGGTTCGACACCGACTGCGAGACCTACGGCAAGTCGCTGACCACGTACTCCGACTTCACCGTGGGCCCGGGCGACCGGTTCGCCTTCACCATCTCCTGGCGGCCCTCGCACAAGGAGCCGCCGCCGCTGCCGGAGCCGGACCAGTCGCTGGAGGCGACCGAGGACTTCTGGCGCGACTGGGTCGAGCAGTGCACCTACCACGGCCCGTACCGGGAGCCGGTGATCCGTTCCCTGATCACCCTGAAGGCCCTGACCTACGCCCCCACCGGCGGCATCGTCGCGGCGCCCACGACCTCGCTGCCCGAGGAGATCGGCGGCGTCCGCAACTGGGACTACCGCTACACCTGGCTGCGCGACGCGGCGATCACCCTGTCCTCGCTGCTGCGCACCGGCTACCGCGAGGAGGCCCGCGCCTGGCGCGAGTGGCTGCTGCGGGCGGTGGCCGGCGACCCGGAGAACCTGCAGATCATGTACGGCATCGCCGGGGAGCGCGAACTCGGCGAGGCCGAACTGGACTGGCTTCCCGGCTACGAGAACTCCGCCCCGGTCCGGGTCGGCAACGGCGCCGCGCACCAGCTCCAGCTCGACGTGTACGGCGAGGTGACCGAGGCGCTGCACCTGGGCCACATGACGGGCCTGGCCCGCAACGACTACGCCTCGCTGCTCCAGCTCAAGCTGATCCAGTACCTGGAGAAGCACTGGGACGAGCCCGACGAGGGCATCTGGGAGGTGCGCGGCCCGCGGCGCCACTTCGTGCACTCCAAGGTCATGGCCTGGGTGGCGGTGGACCGCACGATCAAGCTGATCGAGTCCGGGGACGCGGACGGCCCGCTGGAGCAGTGGCGCGAGCTGCGCGACGACATCCACCGGGACGTGTGCGAGAAGGGCTACGACAAGGAGCGCAACACCTTCACCCAGTCGTACGGGTCGAGGGAACTGGACGCGTCGCTGCTGCTCATCCCGCAGATGGGCTTCCTGCCGCCCGACGACAAGCGGGTCATCGGCACGATCGAGGCGATCCAGCGCGAGCTCTCCACGCCGGACGGCTTCATCCTGCGCTACCCCACCGAGGGCGAGAGCGAAGGGGTCGACGGGCTGCCCGGTGACGAGGGCGCCTTCCTGGCCTGCTCGTTCTGGATGGCGGACGATCTGGCGATGATCGGGCGGGTGGACGAGGCGCGGAAGCTGTTCGAGAAGCTGCTCTCGCTCCGCAACGACCTGGGGCTGCTCGCGGAGGAGTGGGACCCCCGGCTGCAGCGCCAGGTCGGGAACTTCCCGCAGGCCTTCAGCCACGTGCCGCTGATCGACACGGCCCTCCGGCTGACCGCCTCGGGGGCGTACGGGGGCTGAGTTTCGTGTGGGATCCCGTTCCCCGTGTCGGATTCCGCGCGCGGATGTCGTTGCCGTGTCGGATACGACAGGTGAGCGGGATTCATGCCTCTAACCTGCGGGTTTCGCTTGCGGCGGTGTCCGGATCTTGAGCGGAACAGCGAAAGTGCCTTCTGCGCTGGGAAGATGAGGCTTGTCGAAGGTCTCTGTCATCCCAGCAGGAAGGCACTTTCTGCGTGCACCCTACCCGGTCGCGTCCCAAGCTCGTCGTGTCGGCCGACGGTCACGGGGTGGTCAGCCACGCCGGATCCCGCCTGCTGGCCGACCTCGCCGATGTCACTGGCCCGACCAGCGCCTTCACGGACGCGCTGCTCTCTCGCGAGCCGTGCTGGCATCGTATGAATCATGGCAGCGATAGACGACACATCCGATCCTGGCAGCCCTGTCCACAGCGCGTATCCGCCCCTGCTGGAGGCAGCATGGCTGTATCAGGCGGATCAGGTGTGTCCGGAAGACCTCCCGATGACCGCTGCCCAGGCACTCGCAGTCGGAATGGACGCGCCGGCCCTGTGCGAGCTCGCCGGTCTGCCGCGGCGTGCGGACCGCCGGGACATCCGTGGCATATTCGAGCAGGCTCTTCAAGAATTGGGGATCAGGCTGCCCGATCGTTACATGGCCCGACGATACGCGCTGCGCAGGCTGGCCGCGCGATTCGTCGCCGGGGAGGTCGATCTTGCCGAGTTGGCATCGGGCGAGTGGTCGGAGACCGAGGTCGAGACCGCTGAGGAGCAAGCATTCTTGGCGCTACTCCCGTCATGCGCGTGCTGCATCGAGTACACGCTGGGGCTCGACGGGGCGGCATGGGAAGCACAACTGCAGATCGCGGCCTGTGCCTTGGTCTCACACCCCACTGTCGGCCCGCGCTTCTGACGATCGGGGTCAGAAGATCGGACAGCAGATGTCGACCACTTTAGGAAGCACGTGAGGCTGGTGTTGTTCGATTGCCGGACGGTTAGAAGAGGCCAGCCGAGGTGCTCTGCGTGAGGTTCTCGAGGATCGTGCGCAGCCACGGGCTGCGCACGGCTGGTAGCCGGACCAAGGTGTGTTGGAACGTTCCCCGGTCGGCCCGGAACAGGTAGTTGGGGAGCAGCGGCAGCGGGTCGTCGCGGAGGACGTCTTGGGCTATGCGGCCCGACGCGGGAACCGGCAAGTTCCGTTCGGGAGAGACCAGCCACAGCCACACCCCAAGCGGCAGGGGCACCAGGTATGCCGATGCGGCCGGGTCGGCAGGGGTCCAGGTCCTGCCCGTCTGGGGATGGACGGGGACGAGGAGGATGTCGACGCCCGCGTCCGGGGAGGGCTGTCCCGGTCCGGCCAGGACGGCGCGCCGCTTCAGGGTGTCTGCCGGCAGCAAGGCGTCGAGCGCGCGTTGGAACACGTCCGCGGTCAGGCCGTCCGGGACCTTCACCGGCTGCCCCTGGGAGGCGATCAGCAGGTGGGCGAGCGCCTGACCGGCTGCCGCCTCCCATCGCGGACTCCACGACCAGTAGTGGTTCGGCCCCAGCCGTCCTCCCCACGTGGCGATCGGCTCGAACGGGGGCGTTTTCTCCCCCGTCTCTGCCAGCTCCGCCCAGGAGAGGGGCGCGGCGTGGATACCGTCAACGGGGACGCGGTGCACAACATCCGAGCCGAGTCGCACCATCTGCCAGAGCGAGCAATCGTCGACCCTGGTTGCCACGGGGAGGTCGCATGCCTCGCAGGCCATGTTGGGCCCGTCGGCCCCGTCGAGGCCACAGCAGGCACCGCCACGCTTCTCAGGAATCAGCCGGGTTCCACGGATATCACCGGGCGCGATGACAATCGCCCCGGTCGTGCCGTGGGACAGGGCGTGGACCGGCGCGTAGATGCCGCGTGCCTCAGCCTCGCCCGGATCAGTCTCGTCCCACAGCCGCCACGGCCCTCCCCAGGGATCCGGGTCCACGGCAAACGTCCCTGCCTCCATGAGCACCGGAAGCTGGGCCCCGTTCCCGTACTGCTGACGTGCGTGGACCGGCAGTGAGACCTGGGACAGCGGAATGGTCAACTCGGCACCGCATCCCGCGCACACGAAAACGAACAAATTTCCTCCGGCTGGACCAGACGCATCTTCGCAGCTCACCGGCAGCCGGCCAACATGTTTTCTCATCCGCTGCGGGAACGGCACCTGTCACCGCCGTGGAGGATCAACGCAGCGTGATCGAGTGCCAGCCGCCGCCCTCGGACTACGGCAGGCGACTCACTCGGTGTTCGGAATCCCGGTGTGGTCGTGCCCCTTGGCGTGGTGTAAGCGATCATTCGTCGGTGGCGGGTAGCAGAGCGGTCTTGTCCGGATAGAGGCTGTCCATGCTCTCGTTGGAGAGGTAACGGCGGGGGAAGGTGATCCACTCATCGTGCAGTTCGATCAGGACGGCGGTGGCGAGGCGTTCGACGGCGGCGTCGTTGGGGAAGACCTGGACGACGTCGGCCCGGCGTTTGACCTCGCGGTTTAAGCGCTCCAGTGGGTTGGTCGACTGGATCTTCTTCCAGTGCTGGTGGGGGAAGTCGGCGAAGGCGGTCAGTTCGTCCTTGGCATCGAGGAGCATCTGCTTCACCTTGGGGAACTGCTTGCCGAAGGCGTCGGCGACGGTGTCGAGCTGGGTGCGGACCGAGACGGCGTCGGGCTGGGCGAAGATCGTGCGGATGGTCGCGGCGGCCATTTCGGCGTGCTGCTTGGGGATCACCGAGAAGACGTTGCGGACGAAGTGGACCCGTAAAGAATCAACTCGACTGTTTTGTCGTCGAGATGGAGGCGAGCAGGGATTCGGCGGTGTGGTGCTTGACCGGGGCCGGTGGCAGGTGGAACCCATCCGCATCGAGGAGGGGGCGGACGTCGCGGAAGGCGTTGCCGATGGTGCTCCGGTTCACCTGGAACAGTTCGGCCAGTACTTCACCGGTGCAGACGCGACGGTGGAACAGGACGGTTACCAGGACACGTTCCGGGTCGGTGATCTTCTGGGCGAACACGCCGCCGCGGGTGCCCGGTTGGCGCGGTCTGCCGCGCTGGGTGTGACGGCGCCCCTCGGCGAGGGCGGCCTGGCGGGGTGCGAGGCGTTCGATGAGTTCCTGCAGGTCCGTGCGGCTCATCCCGGTCAGGGCCGGATCGCAGAGCTCTTCGGGCAGCGAGGTGCGGCTTCGGGCGGGAAGGGCCCCGGTGTCGAGGAATCCGATCAGTTGGTCCGGTTCGGTGAACAGCAGTGTTGTCGGTTCCACCTTGACCTTGTGGCCGTCCAGGAGGCGGCGGGTCTCGGTGATCACCGGGCTGATGACCCGGTCGGTGACCTCCAGCATTTCCGCGAGGACGCGTTGGGGACAGACCTGACGCAGGTAGAGGAGGGTCAGCAGGATGCGGTCGCGGCCGGTGAAGAGGGGCTTGCCGTGGTCGGCGGCCGCCTTGCGACGCGGTCCGCCCCGCTGCTGGAAGCAACGCCGCTCGCGCTCCGCCTCCTGGGCGGGGGCGAGCCGAGCCGTCACATCGTCGAGTTCGGTTGCGCTCATCCCGGTCAGGCGGGGGTCGTCCAGCAGGTCCAGGACTTTTCTGCGTCCCGGCACGGCTGAAGTCGGCCCGCTTCCCGGCGGTGGCGGCTCCGTGGTGGTCAGGGGCGCGGGATGGAGCGTGTAGTTCCAGCTGCCGCGAGCCTTGTGGGGTTCCAGGGGCAGGGCTTTCATGCGGGCCTTGCTGATGGCGACGCCGAGCGGGTAGGACCGGGTGTCGAGCTCGGCCCGGACGCGCAGCCCGCTGCGGGTGGTGGTGGAGGCGATCGCGTTCACGATGACTTCGTGGCTGGTCAGCGGCCTGCCGCGCCAGTTCATGGTGATGTGGGAGAAGAGCCGGTGCTCGATCTTGTTCCACTTCGAAGTGCCGGGCGGAAAGTGGCAGACCGTGATCGCCAGCCCTGTGTCGGTGGCGAGGGCGGCCAGTTCCGCTTTCCAGGCGCGGTAGCGGTAGCTGTTGGAGCCGCCCGCGTCCGCGGTGATCAGCAGCCGGGTGGCGGCCGGGTAGTCGAGCTGGCCGCGGGCCTGCCACCAGCGGCGGATCGTGGCCACGGCGAAGGCAGAGGTGTTGTGATCGACTCCGACGCTGACCCATCCGGTGTCAGCGGCCAGGTCGTAGACACCGTAGGGGATCGCGGTCTCGCCCTTCGGCCCGGTGAAGAAGCTGTGATCCTCGACCCGGACCGGATCGCCCTTGGGCCGCCACTCGCGTCCAGTGTTCGGCAGCTGCCCGAGCATCTCCTTCTTCTTGGCGTCGACACTGATCACCGGCTCGCCCGCGGCCTGGAACACCTTGACCTGATCGTTGATGTAGTGGAACTGCGCGTCCCGATCCGGATGCTGGTCTCCTTCCAGCGTCTTGGCGTTCGCCTGCAGGCTGAAGCCGCTCTCCCGCAGAAGCCGGCCGACGGTCACCGGCGAGACACGGTGCCCTCGCCTCGTGAGCTCCGCCGCAAGACGCCGCAGTGACTTCGTCGTCCAGCGCAGCGGCGACATCGGATCGCCACGCTCGTCCGGCTCGACCAGGCTCAACAGGGCGGGCAGCAGCCCCGGATCCAGCTCGGTCGCGCTCTTGCGCCCGCCGCCCGGCCTACGGATCCGACCTTCCGCCAGCAACTCGGCACCCGCCTCCAACTCGAAGACACCCTTGCGTACGGTGCTCTCGCTCGCCCCGGCGATCCTGGCCACGGCCCGCACCCCGCCGTGGCCCAGCAATCTCGCCTCAGTCGCGAGTGCGATCCGACGTTGCCGCTCGTTCAGATGGGGCAGCAACACCTCGAATCGAACAGCGAGTTGAGCCAGCACCGCGTCCTTGATCGCCATACCAGGTCAACGAGACCGGGCTCAGGAAGCAACACCTTGTTCGCGTACGGGTCCAGTGAACGCGGCAGCGCTGGTGTGCAGCTCCGATCATGACCTTGGCGATGGCGGCGACCAGGCCGAGGTGCTGGTCGGAGATGACGAGGCGGACCCCGTTGAGGCCGCGTTTGCGCAGGTCACGTAGGAAGGTGGTCCAGAAGGTCTCGTTCTCGCTGTCGCCGACCATGAGGCCGAGGACTTCGCGGCCGCCGTCCTCGGTGACGCCGGTGGCGATGACGACGGCGCGGGAGGCGATCTGGTGGTCGACGCGGGCCTTGAGGTAGGTGGCGTCGAGGTAGACGTA